>JAKJEP010000043.1:8641-14979 GCA_022705365.1 Planctomycetota bacterium
GATACCTTCAACGGCTACCGCCGGATCCTGGCCGATCCTGCCGGACTCGACATCACCGCCCTGGCCCAACCGGCCGAAATCCGCACCAGCACCCAGAATATCGCCGGCGTCAATATCCCCGTCTTTGAGGACGTCCTGTTCACCCGGACCGCCTACACCCTCTTCGCCACCCCCCCCTGGGTGGACCGCGCCATCCTCGATTTGCGACAGGTCAATCGCGCCCGCGCCCGCATGGAAATCATCGAGCAGCAGTTTCAGCTCCTCCAGAAGGAATTGACCAAAATCACCCAGCGGGTCAATCTCTTTGAAAAAGTCAAAATCCCCGAAGCCCGCGAGATCATCCGCATCATTCGGATCAAGCTCGGTGATGAGATGACCGCCGCCGTCGGACGGGCCAAAATCGCCAAATCCAAACTCTCGGAATCCGAAACATTCGGCGGCATGGATGAAAAACATAACCACCAGGAGCCCCAAACCGTATGATCGTTCCCATGAGCAAAGTCTATGTCGTGGTGGCAGCCCCCGATCAGCAGGCCCTTATGGAAAACCTGCGGCATCTGGCCGTCCTGCATCTGACCCCCGTCGATCCGCGCCAGGCCCTGCCCGACGAAAAAACGCTGGCCCAGATCGACCGGCTCCAGAGAGCCATACAAATTCTCCATCAGCAGGAACCCGCCGGCCCCCCACCCGATCTGACACCCCTCGATATCACCGCCGAAACCCTCCAGATTCAGCAAACGACGGCGGAACTTTCCCATCAACTGGTTTCCCTGCATCAGCAAATGGAAAAACTCACCCTCTGGGGCGATCTCCGGCTGGAACAGGTGGAAGCATTGCGCCAGGCCGGCCTTGAAGTGAAATTCCTCTCGATTCCCGCCGAACAAGCCGGCCAGATTACGGCCGAATGTGTCCAGCCGCTTGCCGATTTGCCCGGCAAACGGATCCTCCTGGCCATCATTGACCGCCGGCAGGATATCACCGTACCCGATTCGGCCCAGTGGCTGCCCCTGCCCGCCAAAGACCGCCATACCCTGCGCGCCCAGGCCGCCCAAATCGATCAATCCCTCAGGGAATATCAAAATCGCCTGGCCCAACTGGCGCATGGCACCCCCGCTCTGCAGGAAGAACTGGATCGCCAGCAGGAGGCAGCGGAATTATCCAAAGCCGTGAAAGGCGCCTTCGCCCAGGACCGGTTGTTCGCCTTGCAAGGCTGGATTCCCGCGGAAAAAGCAGAAAATCTGGCCGCCCAGCTTGACGCCGCCGGCATCAAATCCGCCGTCCGCATCCTCCCGCCGGACCCGGAGGAAACCCCCCCCACCCTGATTCACTATCCGGCCTGGTGCCGGCCGATCAAGGGACTCTTTGACATCCTGGGAACCCTGCCCGGTTATAAGGAACTCGACCTGGCCCCCTTCTTTATGGTGGCTCTGCCGGTCTTTGCCGCCATGCTCATCGGCGATGCCGGATATGGCCTGGTCTTTATGCTGCCGCCCCTTTTGTGGTATCGCAAAATGGTCGCCGCTGCCGGAAAAAGCAAAACCCATCTCCTCCTGGTCATCGGAATAGTCACCCTCGTCTGGGGAATTCTCTCCGCCAACTATTTCGGTCTCTCGCCCGACAATGTCGCTCTGGCCGGCGGCTATTTCCAGACCGTGGACGGCCGCAATGTCCCCGACCACGCCGCCATGCAGGCCGCAACCGGATTCTGGGCCTCCCTCGGCAAAATCATGATCGCCGTCGCACCCATCTGGAACGCCGATTCCGAAGCCGCTCGCAATCTGCTGATGAAACTTAGCCTCCTCTTCGGCTGCATCCATATCTCCCTGGCCCATCTGCGCCAGTTTTTTGCCCTGGTTCCCCACCCCCGCTGTCTGGCCGAAATCGGCTGGTGTATCTTCATCTGGGCCATGCTGGGCGTGATCTGGCTCTTATTCTTCGGCTTAAAAGGCCTGCCCGTTCCGGTTTCCTTGGTCTATGCCGGCTTGATCATCGGTTTCGTTTTGTTCCTGCTGTTCACTACCTCGCACAAAAATCCCGTCAAACGCATTGGCGTGGGCTTTGCCTCGTCTCTGCTGCCCATGCTCGGCACCTTTTCCGATACCATGAGCTACATCCGGCTCATGGCGGTCGGGCTGGCCAGCTATTACATCGCCGCCGCCTTCAACAGCCTCGGCGCCTCCGTGGCCCCCGCCGCCACCTGGTTTGCCGCCGCCCCCATCCTCATCTTCGGGCACCTGCTCAATATTGCCCTCTGCATCATCGCCGTCTTCGCCCACGGCGTTCGCCTCAACATGCTCGAATTCTCCAATAACGCCGGCATCCAGTGGGCCGGATATGCCTATCAACCCTTCGCCGGCAAACAACCCCTCACCGACCAGTGAGACCCCGGCCCGCGCCCTGTCACCACACATCCTTTATCCATCGATAATTATAGCGGTATATTTCCCTTACCTCCCTGCACATCCTCTAATTATATGACGGAACCGCCAAAAATCGATTTCGTCACATTTTAATGAGGCAACAACATAATTTCGGTAAACAACGTAATTTTCGGAAGACCGCCTTGACAGATAACCTTCGACAAGGAAGGTCATCCAGCCCCATCGTCTCATATAACGGTCAATCGCATTCCGGCTTTGTGCATCCCAGCCAATTATTGGCGAGAATCGACATGTCAACCAGATTGATCTCACAGTCCCAATTTAAATCTCCTGTCAAATAGGGATGGCATTCATCCCCACATACACGATCATCCATAAATATGGCAGTAACCGTTTTATCACTATCCATGATGATGGTAGTCAAAGCAGAATTCGGATTGGCCACATCCCCTTCCCAATGGTCAAAACGATAGACATAAGGACAATCCACAAAGCGTTCGGCACGAATACTGACCACTTCATTTTTGGCATAGGAATGAATGCCTTTTTGTGGAGTGACCGTATGGGGATCACCTTCCAGGGCATTGACCTGCATGGTTAACTGAGCGACAGGTCCCGGGATATACGTTCCGTAAATATTTTGCCGAAGCGGATCACGAGCATCCTTCCAAATTACCGTATAACCATTTATATCAGGGAGCACCTGATCGGCCGAATTCGTACAAATCGGAAACGCCTCGCTTTCCGAGATATTGTATCCCAAAATATCTCGGGCATTGCTGCCCAGATCACTCCATATAACATTATCCCCACTGATCGCCAGATAACTCTTAAAGGAACTTGTGGTAATAAGTGGAATTTCTTGTTTGGTGAAGAGGTTGAAAGCGTAAATATGGGTGCTGCCGCTGCGCTTATCAAACCATACGACATGATTCCCGCTGATAGCCGGTGAATTCTGATCCAGGGAATTGATACATATCACCAGCTCCCGGGATTCAAGCAGATTATATCCATAGATATCCCCATTGGTACCGCTGCCGGCATCATTGCGGTAATCTTTCCATACCACGATATTGCCGCTGATGGCCGGCCCGGTTTGATTTCCGGCTTCACTGCAAATGACAAATTCCTGACCGGTTATCAGGTTATACCCGTAAATGTCGGTGTTCTCTATGCCATTGCGGTTATCACACCATACCACCATATTGCCGCTGATAACCGGCATGGTCTGATCGAAACTATCGGTACATATGGGAAATTCTTCCCCGGTTGACAATCGATAACCATATATATCACTGTTTTCGTTACGGATATCCTGCCAAACAACAATATCATTATCGAGATCAGGAGCATTGGTAACGCTGGTGCCCAAACAAATAGGGAATCGAACCATATCCGATAAATCGCATCCAAAAATCCCTTGCTTGACGATTCCGTCGTTATATTCTTCCTTCCAAACCACAATACTTCCGCTTACTTTCGGATACAGCAATTGCATTTCTGAAGTGCGAATGGGAAATTCCTCCAAACCATACAATGGTATGCAAATGCCAATCGTTAAAATTACCATCCAGATCGTGATTCTCATAATACGCACTCCTTGCATTCGATTTACGTAAAAGGTTCTTTTGGTAAAATTACAGCTCAATCGCTACTCCTGTCCAGTAACAGGCTATCAGAATAATCCTTTTGTTCAACCATCAATTTTGTTATTTTCCCCGCCTCCCCCGCAAGAAAAGGTCAGCCCAACAAAGCTTTCGTGCCGGGATAACTCATAAATGTTCCGCGTAGCGCATAGAATGGGACAGGTTAAAAAACCTGTCCCATCATTCGTCAGAATACGAATTCGTTGCCGATGATTAACGGCGGCGACGCAGCAGTGCCAGTCCGCCCAAACTCATCAGGGCCATCGTGATCGGTTCCGGAATAATCACAACACCCAGGCCAATCTGATGACCACCGTCATCTACCACGCCATTGACACCAAAATCAACGACATCACCCGCTTTTAGGGGTAATGTTGCGACATAGGTAGAGACGGATTCCGCCAGGGGGGGGTCAAATTCCGTGAAACCGCTGACCTGATCATAATGATGAATCACACCATTGACTAAAACAAAGATGTCGGTGGGGGTACCACTCATCACCCGGCTTTCCCAGTTAGCCACAATATCATAACTGCCCGTGGCCGGAGCCGTAAACCGGACAGCCGAATCATCATTATAATTGGGATTCCAATAAGCAGAATAGGGCGCCATCACACACAACTGTCCAGGACGCCAGCTCATACCCGGAGCCCAAGTATCCTGGGTAAAGGTATTCGCGGTGTAATTCTTGTTGACATTACCATGACCATCCGTATCACCGGGAGCCACAAACCAGTTGATCAGAGTTCCCGAATCACCGGTTCCATCATATAAAGTCCAGGTCCCACCGGCACCACCGGCATAATACCCATAGGACCAAACTCCGTTGGGATTACCATTGGTAATGGAAAAATCATCTACCAGATCCCAGGCACTGGCCACACACGGCAGCGCCAAAACCATGAACAAAACTAACACTTTCTTCATTCTCATTTCCTCCATTGACAAATTACGTACTTTGTCAATTTCTAAAAAGGACCATAACATTTACCACATACACACTAAGAAACACACATAAAGTTCTTGTAAGGTTATTCTATTTGACTTCACACCTGGACGGCATATTTGAACTGCAACTTCTCCATATACTCTTTGGGATGCTAACATGTCATAACCGCATCATACTAAATCGTGCAACTTAAAGCAAGGTTTTTTTTTAAAAAATTCACAAATCCCTTTACTTCAGATACTTACATAAATACGCTGTAACCTCGATTCGTGTTTCCTATGAATCATTGACAGAACCGCCAAAAGTCAATTTCGTCATCCAAAAACGGCTCTGACTTCCCAATAACAAGGGATTGAAGAGCTTTGTACACTGGCGTATAATCTTATAGGTTTACATAACATATTGCTCCGGTTTTGCGAAACGGAGGTAAAAAATGTACCATATAACAAACATCAAAAACTGGTGGCATCACATCCATCTGCCCAGCCATGAAGCCGTGGCTAAACTCGAGCATTTCTTTCTCGATAAACGCTTCTGGGCCATCATGGGCCTGATTGCCCTGATTGCGTTCATCACGCTGATGCTCTATCTGGGCTTGCGGTTTGGTACGCCCAGCAAGACCCCCTACCACTTTTACTCCGGGCCGTATCCCATACCGATGTAATCTCTCAAGGATGCCCGGTATGCCAGGCTCGGAGATGCCGCTGGCTTCTTGCCCACCGGGGGGATTAACCCGCATTTCTCACGGGATTTTGACTAATATATTGATAACTCCATGGTTCAGTATGTCTTATGAACTATTTTTCGGTTCACCGGCTTCGACAGTCTGTTTTCAGCGAGAATTTTTGTCCGTCTTCGAGGCCGCAGGAGCTATCTTCCGCAGGCATATAAGTATATATGTTGAGGATAGATAGCGGCGAGAACGAAGAAGGCGGGCAAAAAGACCGCTGAAAATCGAAAGTCCGTGAGAAATACGGGTTGAACATCCCCATCCATTTTTCTTCTTTCACAGCACCCTCCTGCCTGCCACCCGATAAAATCTGGCCTTCCCAACCCTACATATTATCTATCCTCTTTTGAAATAATACTTTACGACTTTACCCAGTACCACTCCCCATCAATCCAGCCGCCATCAGTACCACTATACTACATATTTTTTAATTGTCTATTTATTATTATATTTTGTTTTATATTTATCTTATATTGAGCCGTAGGGGGACACACTTCCGGTATTCCCGGAATTGCACACACGGTTCTATTTACGTCCCCCTATACCACTCCCCCACCGGTCATTCTGGTAGAAAATATGGAACGACCGGTTTTGCGATTGTACAAGTTGCCATGAGTCGATACGACCAAGGC
>JAKJEP010000440.1 GCA_022705365.1 Planctomycetota bacterium
ATCCAGCTCCCACCCGGCATCAAAACCAGTCGTATAAATGTCATTGGTTTTCCCCGTTCCGGTTTCCCGGCTGCTGCGCGTCCAGGTGGCCGAACCGCTCCCATCCAGCGTGGGAAACAGCTCCGCGTTGACCATTCCCCGCCGGGCATGTGCCTCTTGCACCCGCAAAACCGCCAATTCCAGGTCCAGATTGTTCTGTACCGCCTTTTCCATCAGAATGGTTAAAATCGGATCCTGCAGACTGTTCCACCAGGAGGCCAGCCATTGGGAATTCGGTTCCTCTTCGCTTAATCCGCCCTCCAGCGGACTATGCCAGGCTTCCGGAGCCAGAGCCGCCGTATCGGGGGCCTGATAATCCGGTCCCACCGGCACACAGCCGAAAAATACCACGGGCAGCCACAGGAGAACTGTCCCGACACAAAATGGATAAATTCTAGATTTCATGGTTTTCTCTTACAATGATTCCTCAGCAACCGCGAGTAGGGCGCCTCTGGAAGGCTCCTGGCGGGTTTACGTATTCCGCTAATTCCTGCCAGGCTGAATTGCACAATATGCCTGGCCAGTTCTTCGATAGTAAAATCCGGAGGAAATTTTTTACCGGGCGGCGAGTCGCCTCCCCCTTGCGCCCGCCGCAAATGCAGCATGGGACCGAAACACTGCCCCATGATAATCATATGAGTGAACGTCACTTGTTTCTCGGTCCCCGTCTTGTCAAATAATTCCCGGATCAGAGACTGAAAATTCTGATCCAATGGTTCGATTGCCTCTCGAATGACCTCGTCCAGCAGACCGGTGGGATTGGCCATCTCCTTGTGGATAATATCGAAATCATGATTAGCGGGATCGGCAATGCGCTGCATCATGGATAATATCTGGCCATAAAACCGTTCACGCACCGGTGCATCGGCGGGAATCCCCCCATCCGCCGGATACTTCTCGATCGATTTCTGAAAGATGTATTTCCAGGACTCCACATAGAGATTTTCCTTGCTGCCAAAATGATAATTAATCAACGCGGTATTCACTCCGGCCCTCTGGCAGATATCCGCGTTGGTCGCCTCCCAGTACCCTTTTTTCGCAAACACTTCACCGGCTGCCGCCAATAACGCCTGCCGCGTCTCCTGTCCGTCAATCCGCTGTCGTTTCACAATACTATTCCTTGAATCATAAATTATTTTATTAGTTTAATTATATAGTTAATTTGTTTTAACAAAAAAACTGCGATTTTTTAAAAATATTTATAAACCCATATTTAACAGTACTTAAAGCAATATAAATCTAATAAAAAAGGTGTTTTCACCCCGATAGCTCAGGATAAAAACACCCGCGAAAGGAAAAACTTATGTTCCCGTCGTTGTATTGATTATTCAGAAAGCGAAAGCAGTACCTCCGAATTGGCCGCCTCTACCTCAACCACACCCATCAAATCTCCGATCTTTTCCGGTGTCAGCTTTAATTCTTCCCGCACTCGCTGATCGTAGCTGGGGTTGGGATTGCCGCTGTCGCCCAGTTTCTGGTTATGGCAGATATAATCCGCCATATGCACCAGCTTGGCCAGCGGTTTGAATTCATCGCCCGGGCACAAAAACGGATCATGATGCCACCGCACCACCGCCTGAATATCCGGCCCCAACTGCCATTTATTCGCCAGCCAGGCCCCCGCCTCATCGTGCCCCATCCCAATCAGACGACACTCTTCCTTCACCACCGGTATATCCGCCATCTTCGCATTCTGAATCGCTTTGTGAAATTCCGTATTGGCATACCGCTCAAAAAGGATCTTCCCCATATCATGTACAATCCCCGCAAGATGGGCCATATCCCGCGTGATATGCTGTTCAATGGTATCCACCGAATAATCGTACAGTACCGAGGTAATAATCCCCACCGTAATCGAATGGCGCCAGAATTCCCGCCGGTCAAATACCGGCATCTGGCACCGTGAAAACGCCTGGAACACACTTGTGCTTAAGGCAATGTTGGATACCGCAATCAAACCCAGCCGGGCAATCGCCGGCTGAAGCTGCGTAATCTTCACTCCGTGCGCCGGGGCATAAAATACCGAATTCACCATCTTCAGCACTTTTGTTGCCAGGGCCGGATCATCCTCGATCATCTTCGCCACACTCTTGGCATTGCTTCGGGGATCGTCCACCACTTTTTGCAGTTTCAGCGCCACTTCCGGCAGCGTCGGAAGGTCTTCCGCACTTTCGAATATCCGCAGCAGTTCATGGGCATCCCGGGTTGTACCCGCTTTTACTTCGTTGGTATAGGTCGAATCCATGTTAGCGTTTCCTTTCTTATGCTGTTGCCAAACAGGTTTCCTGGCCATCAAACCTATCGGCCAAAACCGCAGCCCGATCAAATAAAGTCTCCCCTAAATCCCAGTATTCAAAGGCCCCGCTCCCCAAAAATCCCTGGAAGGCTTGCCAGGTTCGCTTTGCCCCCCTTTCCAGCCGGTTAAAAGCCGTTATTATCAGACCATCCGCCGACTACGGAAAAAACAGGAAGTAATATCCATGTTTTTTGGCAGAATCGCCCCCCGTGCCCGACCCCAGTGGCGATAACTCAACCTCCTCGCCAGGCAAATCCGCACGGGCCATCCCGCAGATCAGCCGCCGTCTAAACCTGAAACTGCCGGCATACAAATCCGCAGACCGGATACCCGCCCACCACCACGTAAACACGCACCCTTAACCCCGCCTTCCATTACCTCTTTCCGCTGCGATAGTTATACTCCCAAATTATAGGGAAGCCAGGGTACATTGTACCCCCTTATGGCCAGTTCTTCTCGGGTGATGTAGTCTGGACCGAGCCATTCTA
>JAKJEP010000441.1 GCA_022705365.1 Planctomycetota bacterium
GTTTTGAACCGGCTCTGCGGCTGCTGTCCGAGCTGCTGCATACCCGCAAGGTCTCGCCCATCCTGGCCAAGGTGGAACAGATCAATCTGTTTGCCCAGCATCGCTGTGCCATGGCCCTGGACGGGCTGGACCAGTACCAACTGTACCGGCATAGCCTGGGGCAGGATCTGCACGTGGGGCTGCTGCCGGATCCGCCGGCGGATACCCTGGCAGCCGGCGGGCTGATGGCGGTCGTCATGCCGGAAATGGAAAACGTGCAGTCCGTACAGGACCTGCTCACCAATCTCATCAGCATCAACACCCAGCGGATGGTAACCAAAATCTCCACTATCCTGCCGGTGCGCGAGGATCTCCTGCAGGCGGACGTCCTGGCCGCCTGGAATCTGCCGGAAAGCCTACTGCCGCTGCTGCTGGAGATGAAGAACCGGCCCCGCTTCCTTCCTCAGCCCGGCCAAACAGCCCATAAATACACCGTGGAAAATCTGTTTCTGGAACTGTGGCTGGGGCTGGATCAACTGGACCATATCTGCCAGCGGTTCAGATCGATATAGCCCGCATTTCTCGCGGGATTTTGACTAATATATTGATAACTCCGTGATTCAGAATGTCGTATGTACCAATTTTCGGTTCACCGGCTTCAACCGTCTGTTTTCAGCGCGAATTTTTGTCCGCCTTCGAGGCCGCAGGAGCTATCTTCCGCAGGCATATAAGTCCTATATTGACGGAATCGCCAAAATCGATATGGCCTTCCAGAAACAGCTCTGGCTCCTCAATAACAAGGGATTGAAGAGCTTTTGACGCTGGCGTCTATGTTGAGGACAGATAGCGACCAGAACGAAGAAGGTGGACAAAAAGACCGCTGAAAATCGAAAGTCCGTGAGAAATGCGGGTTAAGGGGCAAAACACCAAGAATTGTCCGGGTCATTGCAGGCCAGCCAGTTCTGGGCAAATACCACCAGGTCTTCGATATCCGTCCGGCAGTCCTCGTTCAGGTCGCCTGCCATCTCTTCAAAACAGCCGAGCGAATCCTCGCTATTGTGGCTGACCTCGTCGATATAAATCACCGCATTCGTATCCGGACCGAAGAACTGGATGGAGTCCAGGGTGAAATCGGGGGTATCGATAATTCCATCCCCGTTATGCCAGGCCTCCCAGTGGTCGTCATTTTCCAGGTTCCATTGATACAGGTGCCATTTGCCATCCGCCGGCATCGCCTGCCGAACGCCCAGGTCGGCCGTAACATTGTTCGTATTGTCGATGGCCAGGGCCGCCTCCACGCCGGCGGCGGAGGTTTTGGCCCAAAAGCCGACCCAGCCGGTGGTCGGACGGATGGTATTGCCGGAACGGGAGGCCGTGGCGCTCAGATGGCGGACCAGCCAGCCGCCGCTTATGGCCGGGTCATCGACCACCGTCAGCTTCTGGGACCAGGCGCCCGCTGCATGTTCCGTGCTAACCGGTTCGGCGGTGGAAGCCGCCTCGTCGATCCCGGTGGTGCTGCCGGAATAGCCCAGGGTCTGGTAGAACGGCCCTTCCAGGCCGTCTTCGAAGTCGGCATAGACATAATAAGGGGGGGGAGGCAGTGGGGCCGCATAGATCCCCAGATGATTGCCGACAGATCGGTTTTCCGAAGGGCTGTTCAGAACGACCGCGCCGCCGGCGCCGTCGGAAATCCACATGTGCGTGGAACCGCCGCCGTCCAGATTCAGGCCGTTGTAGGCGCCAAAACGAAGCAGCCAGTGTGACGTTTCTTTCAGAGTTGCCCCATCGCTATATCCCGATTGCCGGCCGTCAATCGTTATGATGATTAAATACCGGTTATTTTGGGATATCCCTACCGCCGTACGGGGATGTACATCGGGATTTACAGGAGCATAAAGGGCGCCGTTTTCTAAAATGAAGGGCCAGGCTTCAATGGCGGTCCACACACCCGTCAGATTGGACCCGACATGGGTCTGTTCGAAACGGGCGTTGTTTTCCTGGGTGATCAGCAGGGATCTGCCGCCATTGGCATAGCTTTCCAGGGCCGAGACGATTTGCCCTTCACTGACACAAAGCCCCAGCAAATCCGCCTGCCAGTTTATATCAGAGGTGGTGCTGTAAAAATGGGCATTAATACCAACCTGGACTCCATACGAGGTGATGAATTGGCTGCCGGTCTGGCGGGTGGTATCCCCCAGCAGATCGCCGTTGGAATGGGTGGCGATGAAGGAAATATCCGGATCGGTCAAATCCACCCGCAGGGCATTGACTTTCTGCAAGCGCACTTCCGCTTCGTCAGCCGATCCCTGGGCATGATCGATACCCTTAAAAAGGGGTTTCCAGGCCCCGATGGTAATCTTCCCCTGAACGGGGAGTACAACGGAAAAAAAGACGACCAGCGAACCCGCCAGAGAAATAATCCAATTCTGCAGTCTGCTCTTTGTTGTCACCGGCAAATCCTCCTGGTTTCCACACCGGGAATCCCAAATGGCGGTAAATAACCACTTTAGGAATGATCTTAACACAAACATCATACGATCTTTATAGTATAATTTTCGAGTGCCGGTTTGTCAAGACCGACCTCCAAAGTACGGTGACAATATCACACGGCAGGTGGCTGGCACTTTCTGGGGACTAATTTCATAAGTATATAAATAATATCGCGTTAGCGTTTGTAAACTCAATGTCTCTTTTTCTTTCCAAAGGATGGCTGACCTCCATTTGACATGGGATTTTCCCTATCTTACCAGATGCAGGGAAGCCAGGGTACATTGTACCCCCTTATGGCCAGTTCTTCTCGGGTGATGTAGTCTGGACCGAGCCATTCTAA
>JAKJEP010000442.1 GCA_022705365.1 Planctomycetota bacterium
GCGGTTTGGAAGGGCTGGTTCCAGGCGGGGGAATCGGACTTTTTTTCGGGCAGCAGATCGTGGTCATACATTTTAATCCAGAGTACGTCCTGGACATGATCGGGTTTGGGCTGGATGAGATCGTTGACATAGATGTCCCCGTCGATAATCTCGACTTTGTCGCCCGGGCGGCCGATGAGGCGTTTGATATAATTTTCGATGGGATTGGTGGGATTTTTGAAGACGACCACATCCCAGATTTTGGGATCGACGAACTGGTAGATATATTTCATGACCAGGATGCGGTCTCCGCTGCTGGGCTGGAGTTTGATTTTGGCATTGCTCTGGTCGTTGCAGATTGGGCAGGCCGGGCGGATGCTGGCGCCGATGCGGTTGGGGGCGACCTCGATGGGGTAGGGAGGAATGGTGCCTTTGTCAAAGCTTTGCTGGCGGGAGCCGGGGATGAGGTAATATTCGGGATTGAAGCCGAAATGGTATTCGTATCCGCAGTTAGGGCAGGTAAGGTTGAAATGAGCCCCGCGCAGGGTATCGGCCATGCTGCCGGTGGGGATGACGAAGGCTTCGACCACAAAGGCCCGGAAGACAAAGGCCAGGATGAAGGCGATGACCAGGGATTCGATGGTTTCCTTGAAGGAGTAGAGGGCGCCTTTTCGGTGGGGAGTGGTTTGCGGATGGGGCATAATCAAATTTTGCTTTCTTTTTCTGTTATTTTCGGTCAATATATCAGCTAACCTGTGGAAATTTTCCGCAAGTAAGGTAAAATACGATACCTATATTCGGCAGGTTCGTCAAGCTGGTACAGGTGTATTGAGGATAGAGAGAAATACTATTGCAACCGGATGGTTGGCGGCCACCACGGCCCGGATCCGGGTATTGACGGAGCAGGATTGATTTATGATTTACATCGCTACCCCAGGAAGTTGTATGCCATTGGTTCAATCGATTGCAGCCCAGATTTGTTCTGGGGCTGTGGCCGGGAGCGGGAACCATATACTGCATTATTCATTAAAAGGCAATGAGATATGGCGATATTTGATTTTGCTGGCGGTGATTTCGGCTACTTTGGTGGCCGGGCGTCTGGTTCGTTATTTTATTGAGCGGAGTGCCGCCCGGCTGGGGGCCATCGAGAAAGCGGTTCTGGTGAAGCTTTTTTTGCTTTGTTTATCCCGCCCGGCTTTGGTGGCGGTATATGCCCTGGGAATCAGTATTTCCCGGGCGTTCATGAAATTCCAGCCGGAGGAGAAGGTGGCGGAGGGGCCGGGGTTTTCGCGTGATGTGTACAATTTGTGGGGTCAGATTGGGATGGCGTTTTTTGCGATAGCCGTGGCCTATTTTGTGTATCGGCTGGTGGATATCGTGGAATATTATCTGCGGCGGTGGACTTCGCAAGGCGAAGGCCACATGAATGATATGCTGGTGCCGCTGATCCGGAAGACCCTCCGGGTATTTATTATCGTGATTTCTGCTTTATTTATAGCCGATGCGGTGCTGAAATGGGAAATCACGTCGGTTCTGGCAGCGGCCGGTGTGGGCGGCCTGGCGATTGCGTTGGCGGCCCAGGAGACCATCGCGAACTTTTTTGGTTCCATAAATATCTTTGCGGACCGTCCGTTTCAGGTGAAAGACCGAATCCGGGTGGGTTCGTGTGATGGGACGGTGGAAGAGGTAGGTTTTCGCAGCACGCGGATCCGGACGCTGGACGGGCATCTGGTGACGATACCGAACAGCTCGATATCCAAGGATATGGTGGAAGATATAAGTGCCAGGCCCTATATCAAGCGGTTGGCGAATATAACGATAACGTATGACACGCCGCCGGAGAAGGTGGAAAGGGCCGTCCAGATTATCAAGGAGATTCTGTCCCAGACGGAGGAAGTGAACCGGGATCCGGAACTGGCTCCGAAGGTAGTATTTGATGATTTTAAAGATTGGGCCCTGAATATTTTGGTGGTTTATTGGGTGAAACCGCCGGATTACGGGCTGTTTTTAGAGGTCAGTCAGCGGATTAATATGTCGATTTTGCGGCAATTTAATGCGGAGGGGATAGAATTTGCGTTTCCGACACAGACGCTGTATATCCATAAGCCGGAGGCGAAAGAGGGCGATTTTCAGTACTGAGAAGAGGATCGGTACCTGATGATAGGCAAGCAGTTATGATGAATTTGAAGGCCGGGAGCAGGAATTTATATGTTTTTTATGGGGGAGGGATTAGTTTTTGCTTGACAAAAGGGCGAAACTGTAAAATCATATGACGATATTGTTGGCCAGACCAAATGGTTATAAGACTGTTTGTTTTATATGTTGGGGTGGCTGAAGGTTGTAGTAGTTTTTGAGTTTTTTATGCGAAAGGATGTATGTTAGATGACCGAAGATAAAGCACGCAAGGGAACCGAAGGGGCGATTACTGAAAAAGGGGCAGAAGAAGGTACGCAGGTACGAATTACTCTGGATGAAAGCTCCGTGGAGGCTTCCTATTCGAATTTTTGCCGGGTAACCGGAACCCCGGAAGAAGTGATCATAGATTTTGCCCTGAATCCCAATCCGTTTTCCCGCCAGGACCAGAAAGTCAAGATTGACAAGCGTTTGGTGATGAATCAGTACACCGCCAAGCGTTTATATGCCGCCTTGCAGCAGACGATTATGCGTCACGAGCAGAATTTTGGCGTTATTGAGCTGAATGTGCAGCGTCGCTTGAGTCCTGCCAAAGATAAGCAATAAGTAAAAATCAGGGAAAGAGGGTGTTTTTGGATGTCCGGAGAGGCGGGGCCGGGCGCTGGAA
>JAKJEP010000443.1 GCA_022705365.1 Planctomycetota bacterium
GGGCCGAGCGAGAAAATTTAACTGGACCTATTCCGCACGCAGGCTGGGTATTAATGCTTTCGCCATTGTTCGGCGATCTGTTCGAGGGTTTTGCCCTTGGTTTCGGGCAGCAGTTTGATGCCGAAAATCAAGGCGAAGATACAGATAACCGTATAGAGCCAGAACAGGCCGCCTACCGAGCCGATGAGTTTTTCGGAAAATTCAGCGATAACCGGCAGAATCAACGCTCCGGTAAAACCGGCAATCCAGATCACGGTGGTGGTGATCGCCACCGCTTTGGCACGAAGCCGGGTGGGGTATAATTCGGACATCATCAGCCAGGGTAGTGGTCCCAGGGCCAGGGCATGGGGAATGGCAAAGAGGCAAACGACGATCAGAACGATGGGGCCGGTGATGTTATAATGGAAGACCAGTCCGACGATCAGCATGAAAACGGCCATGAGGATCGAGCTGAGGTTCCACAGGGGTTTTCTGCCGAACCGATCGACCAGGAAGCAGGAGGTCATGGTAAAGACTCCCATGACGCCGTAGGCGATGAGAAGCTGAAGAATGGCGCCGGTGCGGCTGGGGAGGCCGGATTTTTCCAGCAGATACACCAGGTATCCGCCGGCACCGCTCCAGCCGGACCAGTTGTTGAAGATGGCCAGCAGTGAACCAATCAGCAAAGCCATCCGGAAACCGGGCTTTAAGAGTTCGGCAAAGGTTCCCTCTTCCTGAGAAAGCGATTCTTTGATTTCCTTGATTTCGGTTTCTGCTCTTTCCGGTCCCTGGACAAAGGTGATTACCTGCAGGGCGTCCTGGAAGCGGTTTTTTTCGGCGAGCCAGCGGGGGCTTTCCGGCAGGAAGAAGAGCAGGACGATGAAGGGGAGCACGGCGGCCATCTGGGAGAAGAACATCCATCGCCAGCAGGTGGTGGCGGGCAGGTATTTGGCCAGGAAAAAGGCGGCGGCGGCGGCCATGACGCTGCCGATGACGATCAGCAATTGATAAATGACGCCCAGTTTACCGCGTTTTTGTGGCGGCGCCACTTCGGTGATGTACATCGGGGAGGCGATGGAGCAAAGTCCGACTCCCAGACCGCCAACGATTCGGAAAATGATGATGGTATATACATCCGGGGCAATGGCGGTTACGATGGCTCCGATAGCCAGCAGGACCGAGGCGATAATCAAGGTTTTTTTGCGTCCGATTCCATCCGATAACCAGGCACCCAGAAACGGGCCGAAGATACAGCCCAGAGTGGCGCTGGCGGTGACCAGACCCAAAAGGAAGGGGGAAAGGCCAAACTGGTCACGAATGTACAGATTGGCACCGGAAATCAAGGCCAGGTCGTAGCCGAACAAAAAGCCGCCCACGGCGGCCACGAAGGCGATTTGAAAGGCGTATAAGGCACCCTTTTGCTGGAAAACGGCTGGCTGATCGTTCAAAACCATAAACGGCTCCTTTCGCTAGGCATTTTCGGTCCAGAAAACCGAATTCTGCCTGAAAGTTGTCATGATGGCAAGTTATTTTTATGGGAATGGATGAAATTTATCCAAAGGTGAGGCCGGCATCGAAGGTTAGGGATTCCGCTGGGGGTTTTTGAAGATGAAATCGATGGCTTCCTGCAGATGGCTGGCGGTAGTGGTCAGGGCCAATTGGCTGTTTTTCTGTTTGACGGCATTCAGGATATCCTGATGCTGTTTGATGATAGCGGGTATATTTCGCTTGGGAAGATTCCAGACCGCGGAGTAGAACAGGCCGGTCAGAATAGAGCTGATCATCGATAAGATGATGTTGCCGCATTCCTGGGCTAAAAGATTGTGAAAATTCCGATCGTTGAGCCGGAATTTTTCGACATCCAGGTCCGGGGGATCGGCGGCCTCCCGCATGGCCAGGAAGGAGAGTTCCAGCTCTTTTAACCCCTGGGGCGAGACGTTTTGGGTGGCCAGTTGGGCAATCATGGGTTCGATGGCCAGTCGGGTCTGCATGACCTGGAGGATGTCGGCGTCGCTGAAATTCTGGAGCAGAGGGGAGAGGAAGCGGAGGCTGCTGGCGGGGTCAAAGCGGTCGAGGAACCAGCCGGTACCGTGCTGGGATTGAATCAGGCCGACGGATTGCAGGCAGATGAGGGACTCGCGCAAGGCCCGGCGTCCGACGCCGATGACTTCGGAGAGATGCTTTTCGGAGGGCAGTTTATCACCGGGCCGCAGGCCGGATTCATGGATGAATTTAATCAGGATGGGTACAATCCGTTCGGCTTTCCGGGTGGAGTCCAGGTCGGGCAGGCTGGGGAGCATATCTTTTATCGATGGCGAATCGTTTGCGCCGGGGTACGGATGGGTCAGATGTATCTGGTCATTTTCCATAGGCATACCGATCAGCCGGAAAAACCCGGATCCGGTTTGGGAAGGGGATCGGACGGATTTTCCGCCAGCGGGCCGGGCTGTTTCTTTTTCCGGGTAACGGTTTTGGGGGCCGGATTTTTCTTTTCCGCCTCCAGCAGTTCGCCGACCGTCGGCTTGTCAATTTTCTGTCCAGCGATAATGAGTTTGACTTCTTCGCCGTCCAGGGTTTCATATTTCATCAGGGCGTCTTTAAGATTGTCGACTTTATCGCGATTTTTATCGAGCAAATCTTTGACTTCGGCATAGGCCTGATCCATGATGTTTTTGATTTCGGCGTCGATGAGTTCGGCGGTTTTATCGGAGTAGGTTTTGCCGTACACAGCGCCGAAGAGGTTTTCTCCTTCTTCCAGAGGGGTATAACGGCGGAAGCCGAGCTTGT
>JAKJEP010000444.1 GCA_022705365.1 Planctomycetota bacterium
GTAATATCCGCCAGCACCATCCGCACAAAACCGTAATCCTGGGTCAGCGGGCATTTGACCACCGCGTTGCCGGCAAAGGCGATAATCCCGATTCGGTCCCCTTGCAGCACTTCCATCAGGTCACTGATGGCCAGCCTGGCCCGCGCCAGCCGGTTTGGCTTGATATCTTCCGCCAGCATGCTGCGGGAGGCGTCCAGCAGTATCACAATGTCCCGGCCCCGGCGCTGGATCTTTTCCGGACGCGGATTCCACGCCGGCCCCGTCAGGGCAACAACGATCACCGCCACCACCGCCAGCAGCAGGCACGCCTTGCCGATCTGCCGTTTGCGGCTGACATTCTGGTTGATCCGCTGCAAAATCTCGTTGTCGGCAAATTGACGCAGGGCCTGCTGTTTCCGGTAGAAGCTGTAGCCGTACAGCCCGATCAGAAAAGGCAGCAGCCACAACAGCCACAACGCATTATAATTGTCCAGTCGAAAATTTTCTTCCATACTCCGCTCTTACGGTATCTTCCTGAATAAAGTACAGCTTAAGGCTATCTCCGCCAGCAGCGCCGCCAAGGCCCCCAGCGCCAGCGGACTGAATTTTTCCTCATACTGGCTGTATTCCACTGATTCGATCTCGGTCTTTTCTTCCTGATCGATCCTGGCGCAAATCTGCCGCAAATCCTCTGCATTATCTGCCCGGCTGTAAAATCCGCCTGTCCGCTGGGCGATTTCCTTCAACAGTCCTTCATCCAGCTCCTGCCGGGTGGGAATTAACTGCTCCCCAAAGGGAGTCTGGATACGCATAAACGATTCGCCGCCGCCGATACCAATGGTATAAATTTTAATCCCCCATTTTTTCGCCAGTTCCACCGACTCCAGCGGGTTATACTTACCATAATTATGCCGCCCATCGGTTAACAGCACGATCACCTTGCTCTGGATTTCAAAATCAGGCCGGATTTGCCGCTCATCCTCGGCAGGCTTTTCCATCCGTAACGCGGCATTGCGCCGGGAAATATCCACCGCCGCCGTATGCAGACGCGCCGCCGCATGGGCCAGGGCATCGCCGATGGCCGTGCCATCCTCCTCTTCCCGCGTAACCAGTTGTACCTGCTTCAGAAATCCCAGCAGCGCATCCTGCGAATGCACCAGCGGCGCGATGGTATCGGCATAACGGGCGAAGGTAATCAGCCCCATCAAATCGTTCGGCCGGCCTTCCAGCCCGTTGCCGCCCTTGATAAAATCGGCCAGAACTTTCTTGACCACCTCCAGCCGGTTCAGCCGCTGGCCCTGGTATTCCATTTCCGCCTGCATACTGCCGGAACGGTCCACCACCAGTTCCATCACCACCCCTTTGGTCGATTGGATGCTGTGCTTGCTCCCCTGACGCGGCCGGGCCAGAGCCAGCACCAGCAGAACAATGCACAGAATCCGCGCCAGTCCTAGCAGCCCGCGAAACCGGATCCGCCACGAAACGCCCGCCTGCCGGATATTCCGCAGCGAGGAAAAACGCACGTTCGCCCACAGACCCCGGCGGCGGGTCAGAAAAAGGATCAGCGGCACCAGTGCCAGCAACAGCAATGCCCAGGGCGAATATAACTGCACCTACATACTCCTTGCCGGTTCGGCTGCTTGCGGCGGCATCACCTGTTCGGTTACATCAATCCGGCATTGATCCAGCCGGGTTGTCTCAATAAACTCTTTCGTCAAATCAAACGTCTTCTGGATTTCTGCCGTCGAGGGGGCGTAACAGGCGAATTTCACCATGTCGCAGTGTTCCAGAAAATTTTTCAGCGCCGTTTTATGGTTCTCGCTCAGCGTCTGGCTCTGCCGGGCCTCCAGCAGAAATTCCTCGGTCGTTCGTTCCGGGGCATGCAGGTCAAAGCGATGTTCGATATAGCGGCGGAGAATATCGCTGATCCGCTCGTAGAATTCCTTGATCTGCCCCTTTCCGATTAAATCCTCCTCGGTCAGTTTCCGCAGCCGTTCATACGCGATTTCATGGGCAGGCCGTAAAATCCGTATCAGCTCCTCCTTCTTCTTTCGCAGCAGGAAATACAGGATCGTCGCCGCTGCGGCCAGCGCGGCCGCCGCAATAGCAATCCCCATCCATAGCCGTTTGTGCGTTTGCGGCAGCTCCGCCACCGCCTTGATATCGGTAATCGTCAGATCCCCCCGTTTCTCATCCAGCAGGGATGTCACTTCAATCGGAATCGCTTCCGTCCGCAGCTCATGCCCACCCGCCGGCTCCGCGGTTGCTTCCTGAGCGGTATCCCCCCCTGCCGCCGGCTGCTTCTCGGTAAACATGAAGGCCAGTTCCGGTATGGTGTAGCTGCCCGAAACGATGGGGGCCAGCACATATTCCCGCTGCACCAGCAGCCGGTTGTCCTCCACCAGCCTGTCCGGAAAACTCCGGAAATCCAGCAGGCCCAGTTCATAGGGCTTCAACTGCTCCGCCACGCCCGGCATCGTCACCTCATACTTTTCGTCGATCGTCGCCTCCAGCCGCAGCCGCACCGTATCGGCAATACTGATTTCCCCCCGATCCACCTTCACGTGCACCGTCAGCGGGCCTTTCTTGTACTCCTTATCGACGGCAAACTCCGCCTTCACCTCCGCCGCCTTTTCCTGCTTCTCGCAGCCGCTCAGCCACAACAGGCCCGCACATAAGACCATCAGCAGCATGGTAGGGTATGCTCTGCATACCATCTTTTCTTTTTGATATTGAACGAAGCGTAAATTCATCGGCCCAAAACCTGCACCTCAATTTTGC
>JAKJEP010000445.1 GCA_022705365.1 Planctomycetota bacterium
AGCCGATGGACAAACCCATGATCTCGCCCATCAGGTGGGTGATGTCCGTCTGCAGGGCCTCCGGAACCGCACCCCCCAGCGCCTCGAATCCCCCGCTTTGATAAAAACTGATCAGCTTCGCCAGGTAGTGATGATGCGCCCGGTGCGTCGAGGTAATCATATCCTCCGGCCCGATCCCCGCCATCGCCCCGGCGGCGCAAGCCTCCTCCCCGATACTGGTATGCACCGGCCCGTGCACACTGCCGTCCCCGAATAGTTTCAGCAGCGTCTGCTCAAACTCGCGGATCAGGTAAATCTGAAACGCCATATTCGCCAATCCGGTCTTCCCCACTTCTTCGTAACTTTGCTCCCCCGCCGTACACCGGCGAGGCTTTGTCTTCACTTGCATTTTCATTGTACTCATCAAAAACCGCTTTCTGTAAAATTCCTTCTTGCTGTTAATATCCCAGCGTCACGCCGCCATCCACTGCTATGACAGCTCCCGTTACAAACGAGGCCTCCTCGCTGGCCAGGAACGCCGCCACCGTTCCGCATTCTTCAATCGTACCGATCCGCCCCAGCGGATGCTGCGCGTAGATGTACTGCCGGGCCGCCTCCGGGTCCTTCTGCTGGCTGAACCAGTCCTCCACCAGCGGGGTTTGAATCCAGCCGGGGCATATCACATTCACCCGGATGCCATCCGGGGCAAAATCAATCGCCATCCCCTTGGTCATCGCGATCTGCCCACCCTTGGTCGCCGAATAGGCCCCCGCGTTCGGCTGGCCGACCACCCCCACCATACTGCTGATATGAATGATATTCCCGCGGGTCTTCCGCAAATGCGGGATGGCATATTTCGAGCAGAGAAAGGTACTGCGCAAATTGGTATCCTGTATGAATTTCCATTCCGCCTCCGTGGTCTCTTCCACATTCTTGGAAATGTGATACCCGGCATTATTCACCAGGATATCTAACTTCCCGAAATGGTCCACCGTCTGGTCGATCATTCGCCGGATCTGCTCTTCGATAGTCAAATCCGTCTGGATAAAAATCGCCTGCCTCCGGCTGGCCCCCAGTTCCTCCGCCATCTTCGCCCCCTCCTTGGCAGACCGGCACACCACCACCACCTTGGCCCCCTCCCGGTGGAAGACCCGCGCAATCCCCTCGCCAATCCCCTTGCTGGAACCGGTTACAATCGCCACTTTATCTTTCAGCTTCATGATTTACTCCTATTAGGATTCCGTAATAAGAACCCGCGGCTGTCGGTTTTTCTTTTTATAGGGAAAACCGTACAATCGCGCTGCGTTACGCCCCAAAAAGTCCGCTCGCTCCTCCGCACTGAAAAACTCACAGCCATTCCGCGCCCAGGACAAGCTCTGCCGGTAGGTAAAATCCACCATCGTCCGGGGATAATCCGAACCCCACATGAGCTTGCGGGCGCCCACCGCCTTCCAGGCCTGCTTGATCTTCGCCTGGGCCAGCGGAAAAGCCGGCCCCTCCTGCCGGAACAGCCAGATGATTCCCCCGCACTCAATATACACATTCTCAAATTCCGCCAGCCGGACCTGCGCCATCCAGTTCCCCCGCCCCGCCATCCCGAAATGGCCGATGGCCACCGGCAAATCCGGAAACCGCCGGATCACATTTTTCATCTGCCCCACCTGCACATCCCCCGCCGCCAGGTCAATGGACAAAACCATCTTCCGATGCGCCATTTCCTCCCAGACGGCCATCAGTTCCTTCTGATCCAGCCGCACCGGCCGGGCCAGACTCGGTAACGACATCGCCGGGCACTTGATTCCCCGGAATCCTTTTTTTACTACCTGCTGAAATTCCCGCCCCAGCGTTTCCGGCCGGGTAAAATCAATCAAACCATGCACAAAAAAACGGCGGGGATATTTCTTCTGAACCTGCAAAAGATATCGATTCTGATTGCCGTCCAGATATTCCTGCGTCACCACCGCCCCATCCACGCCCGCCTCATCAAAGGCCGCCAGCGCCAACTCGGCGGTATTACGGCCATCGGTAAACCAGCTCGGCATCCCCTGCACCACCTGCCGGCCGATCCGGACCATCCCCTGCCGCAGCGGCCTGACCTTCTGCCCGCCCAGCCGGCCCGCGACTTGATCCCACAGGTGCATATGTGCATCAATAATCATCGTCCGCTCCAATTTTCAATCCATGATAAAACCGCCGTTGACATCCAGTATCTCACCCGTGATGTAACCGGCCGCCTCCGAAACCAGAAACAAAACCGCGCCGGCCACATCCCGCTCACTGCCGATCCGCCCCAGCGGGATCATTTTTTTATAGCGAAGAATCTGACGCCGGGATAATTTCGTCACCATCTCCGTCCCTATTACCCCCGGACACACCGCATTGGCCCGGATCCCGTACCGCGCCCCGTGCAGCGCCATCGTCTTGGTCAGGCAGATTAAACCCGCCTTCGAAGCCGAATAATGCGCCCCCACCTGCACCCCGCCGATCTTGCCGGCCCCGGAGGCAATATTCACCACGCAGCCGCCGGGCTTCCGCTCCAGCCACGGCAGCGCCTTCTGATACAGAAAGAAAGCCCCCTTCAGATTCACCGCCAGCACCCGGTCCCATTCCTCCTCCGTGATCTCCTCCAGCGGCGTGCGCGGGCAAATCCCCGCATTATTCACCAGAATATCGATCCGCCCGAACGCCTCCACCGTCCGGCTCACCAGTTTATCCAAATCCCTCATCCGCGACATATCCGCCTTCACCGCCAGACTCTCCCCCCCTCCCTGCCGG
>JAKJEP010000446.1 GCA_022705365.1 Planctomycetota bacterium
TTTGAGGATGGTCTAATTTTATCCTGCGGGTATTGATGCGGCGTCTATTCTGGAGAATACCGTCAAAGCTCTCCCACTTTCATGGGATTTTTTCGAATCAGGAATGTTCTTTCCGCAACGATAAAAACAGGAACCCGTTTGGAAAGGAAAATGGTTTTATAGTGTTTTTTTGAAAAAAATGATGTGGTTTTTTTACTATGAGGTTATAACATGAAAAAGCTGGAACGAAGAATTAACAAATATGATTATGAGCGGCTGGAGGCGCTTTGCGCCACTCCTGGGAAAGAGGAGGAGGCTTATCTTTTAGCGGATGTACTGAAAAGAGTAAAGTCTTCGCTGCTGGTGGCGCACAATTCCACACCCCCGCAGGTTGTGACCATGAATTCGAGGGTACTGGTGCAGAATCTGCGGACCAAACAGCGGATAGAAGTCACCCTCGTTTTTCCTGATGAGGCGGATGAGATAGAGAACAAAATATCGATTCTGGAGCCTTTGGGAGTGGCGCTGCTGGGCTATGGAATTGGGGAAACGGTCCAATATGCCACGCCGGCCGGTTCGGTCTGGATGAAAATCGAACGGGTTTGTTATCAGCCGGAAACGGCTGGGAATTATACGATGTGAGTTTGCAAGGAGATAGGGTGCCGATGCACTGATGTATGAGGCAAGCCGTGATGGCAGAAGGTGAGATGGTTATGGAAATGCAGGCCCTGATGGATTCGTATTACTATACGTGGATTATACTTCCTTTGCTGGTTTTTCTGGCGCGGGTCATCGATGTGACCATCGGGACGGTGCGGAGTATTTTCATCATCAAGGGATTCAAATATGTGGTGGCTGCCATTGGGTTTATCGAAATTCTGATCTGGCTGCTGGCGATGCAGCAGATCATGAAAAATCTGGACAATGCTGCCTGTTTTATTGCCTATGCGGCTGGGGTTTCGACGGGAAACTTTATCGGCATCTGGATCACGGAGAAGATTTCTTTGGGTTTGGTGGAAGTGAAGCTGATCACGCGTAAAAATGCGGCTGGTTTGATGGAAGAATTCAAGCAGGCCGGTTACGGGATTACGCGGGTAGCGGCGGAGGGCGGGTATGGCCCGGCCACGATTGTGTTTTCGGTGATACCCCGCCGGAGCCTGGAAAAGGTGCTGTCGCGGATCCTGGCGTTTGATCCGCAAGCCTTTTATACCATTGAGGATATCCGCACGGCCAGGCAGCGGTTTTACAATCCCGAGAGAAAGGGGCCGATTGATCTGAAGATTTTCTCTCCTTTGGAGGGGAAGAATCCCGAAAACAAGGCTGGTTAGCCAGTTACCGGAGCCCTTGGTTAGCGGAAAGCAATAATGGGGCAAAGGGGGAAGAAATTACGGATTACGAGTTACGAAACAGTAAGGGTAATCGGAGGGGGAAATTGCGCAGAAACGGCCAGGGTGAATGGCTAAAATTGCGCAAGGCAAAAAAATTTTTGCTGAGGTTTGACAAGGGTTTACGGTGATTTGGGGCAAAAAAAATGGGAAAAATCGTGCGCAGTTGCGGACATCGGTCCTATTATGGAGAGGCTGTGGATTGAATTATGGGATGGGGGTGACTATAATTTTCCGCAATAATTTAACCGGAATATGGAGAGTGAATGATGGCAGGAAAAATCATCAGGTTACAGGACCATCGTATGAAATTTACACAATTATTAGTGATGGCGGTGCTTATGGCAGGAGTGGTGCTGGGGCAGGCTGAGCCTAATGCGGCGGGCGGGGATTGGCCCAACTGGCGGGGTCCGAATTATGACGGGATATCGCGGGAGACCGGCTGGAGCATCTGGCCCCCCACGGGAGCGGAGATTTTGTGGCGGGCATCGGTGGGAACGGGATTTTCGTCCGTAACCATCAGCCAGAACCGGCTTTATACCATGGGCAACACCAACGATACCGATACGATTTATTGTCTGGATGCCGGCACCGGCCAGCCGCTGTGGGAGCATTCTTACCCCAGCGCCCTTCAGGCCAACATGTACGAGGGGGGACCCAATGCCACGCCGACTGTCGCAGGCCCCTGCGTCTATACACTCGGCAAGCATGGGGATGTCGTTTGTTTGGACAAGGTCAGCGGGAAAGTAATCTGGCAGCGGAATGTGAAAAAAGAGACGGGGGCCAAGGCGAATGAATGGGGCTTTGCCGGGTCGCCGCTGATTTACGAGGATATGGTCATTGTCAATGTTGGTACGGCCGGCACCGCATTAAACAAAACGGATGGGGCCATTTTGTGGACGACCGGCAAGGAACCGGCCGGCTATACCAGCGCCGTGCCGTACTCGCTGAATAATCAGAATTACATCGCCATAGTGGGCGGCGAAGCGGCGTTTGGGGTGGACGCCAAAACGGGGAAAATCGTCTGGGAATTCCCGTGGAAGACCAGCTACAAAATCAATGCCGCCGATACCATCATTTATCAAGACCTTGTGTTTATCTCCTCGGGCTATAACAAGGGCTGCGTCCTGCTCCGAATCACCGATAATAAGCCGGCTGTGGTCTGGGAGAATAAAGAGATGAGAAACCAGTTTTCCAGTTCGATATTATGGCAGGAACATATTTATGGTTTTGACGGGAACACGGGGAAAAATGTCCCGCTGCGCTGCCTGGAGTTTGCCACGGGGAAGGAAAAATGGACTTATGATGTGGAGGGGATGGGTTCGCTGATGGCCAGCGACGGGAAATTGATTTATATGACGCAGGCGGGGGAACTGGTGATAGCGACTG
>JAKJEP010000447.1 GCA_022705365.1 Planctomycetota bacterium
CATAGACAAAGCCGCCGTGGACATTGGACCAGAGGATCATCAGCGGGATCAGCCAGAAGATGGATTTATAACGCCCCTTCTGCCAGCGGGCCAGGATAAAAATCATCATGATCGAGAATAAGATCGAGCTGATGTTGGGCCGCAGGTCGATATAGGAGCGGCTTAAGAGAACGCCAAAGGCAACCATGGCCGCGGCCAGGATCGGATGCGCCCCCAAGGCCCGCGCCGCCCACCAGGCAAACAGGCCCGTCAAGAGCGCCTGAATGAATTTATAGATGACAATCGAATTAAATCCCCACCGGTCCTGCATTTTGTAAAAGATTACATGCGTCAGCCAGTTCTGATTCACCCAGCCGTTGGGTTTGGACTTGGGGCTGAAGGGATCCTGCGTGGTGATATGTACCCCGAGCTTATCCAGCAGGCGCATCTGCCAGGTGCGGCCCGGCTGATCCGCACACCAGTTGCCCAGGCTATAGCGGCCGCAGGCCATCGCCACCCAGGTATCCCCCCCGCCGATCGGCGAGGTGGCGCTATGCAGGGAAGCCACGATTACCAGCAGCACGCACCCCAGCCAGGCCCAGCGGGGCATCCGGGCCGGCGATCCGGCCATATCCGGACTCGACAGACTCTCCTGAATGCCCGGGTTTTTGCCGTCCTGTTTTATTTTATCATTCGCCATAAGCAACCTCCCTTTCTTCTACGGCAGAAACTTTTTCACATTCTTCAGCTTCCGCGGCAGGTATTCCTTGACGACATAATCCAGCCCGTGTTTGGCGAAGGCCTGCTGCTCCACACGGACGCCAGCCTTGAGCATATAGTTGATTGCCTCCTGCCAGGGCTTGTGATGTTTCACAAACGGATCGTTTTTGAGGGCGTCCTTGGCCCGCTTAATGTCCACCTCCTTGAGTGGATGGGTCGGCAGATCATATTCCTTGACATCCTGCGGCGTCACCCCCAGAAAGCTCACCTGCGGCACACAGAAAAACTCATTGAGATGAGCGGCGTTGCCGGAGCCTACTTTCAGGGTACGATAAATATTAAAATAGCCATACGGATCGCCATCGACAAAGGCATAGACCGGAATCTTCAGATCGTCGCTCAGACGGCGGACAAAACGCCGGCAAGCCCGGGTCGGCACCCCCCCCATGCTTACCAGAATGCAGCCGACGGTATCCCAATACCCGTACTTAAGCAGCCGCTGAAACGCTCCAGCCGTTTCGATGGCCAGGATAAATTTGGCCTTGCTGCGGAATTCCAGGTGTTCCACGTCAATCGGAATCGAATACGATCCGGAACCAAACTTGGTGCAATCAATCTCCAGTTTTTTGCCGCTGGAGTCTTTGTCCACGACGATCAGCCGGCCGGCGATATCGCCCCCCTTCTCCTCCGGCACAAACCGGAGCTGCTCGCGGATGACCCCGAACATCGCTTCGACATCTTCCATCACCGTATCCGATTCCGGCTGCTCCTTGAACATGGCATCGCCCCAGTTCTTGCTGATGTAGTACGCCTCTCTTTTGGTGGCCATGTCATCGCCAACGATCAGTTCCTTGCTGAGGGCCATCATCTTGAGAGTCTGGGCAAAGGTCTTGACCGTATTGACCGTCAGGGTCCGTTCCT
Source organism: Planctomycetota bacterium (assembly GCA_022705365.1). Classification (GTDB taxonomy): domain Bacteria; phylum Planctomycetota; class Phycisphaerae; order Sedimentisphaerales; family SM23-30; genus JAKJEP01. Next base: position 1,621 of record JAKJEP010000447.1, read on the forward strand.
TGACGCTGTCCTTCAGCTCGAAAAAACCCGTGTTCGAGCGGTATTCCACATTATTCAAACTCCGCACCGGGATCCGCATCTTCGGCTTCCGCCGCCGCATGATATTGTCATGCACATTCCGGGCGCTGTCTTCGATCTTTCCGATTACATTAATCTCTTTGCGTTTTGCCATCCTTGCCAATCCTTCATCCTGAAAAAACACTGTGTATAAATTATTCCAGTTTATACTTTCCGCGGTATGATTCCGCCGGATATTTTACCTCATTTCGTTTCATTTTCGCAAAAAACGTCTCACTCAGGTCCACTTCCAGCACACAGGCTAGATTCAGGACATAGCTAAGCACATCCGCCAGTTCCTCCCGGACTAGCGCCATTTGCTGCGGATCTTCCTTAATCGCCCGCGAGGCCGCCTCGTCAATCCACTGAAAATGCTCCATCAGCTCCCCCGCTTCAATGGCAATCCCCATCGCCAGATTCTTGGGGGAATGAAACGGCTGCCAGTTCCGCTGTTCCGCAAATATCCGGATTTTCTCTTTCATCTGTTCGATGGTTGTTTTCACATCCGTCATAGTATTTATTTTATTTCCTTCGGCTGCAAAGGCAGCCGGCTCTCATCCACATCCACCGAAAAAGGATTCAGCCACTCCAGAATCGTGGGGTATACTTCTTTCAACGCGTTTTGCCCGATGATGATATCATTATGGCCATAATCATTCTTATGGCCGTTCACCCGCCCGAACAATCCAAACCGTTTGGTTTCGCCGGCGACTTCCCGATAGGCATATTGTACCGCGCCGACTGTGGCCATATTATCCACCGTCCCTACCATAAAATAGGTTGGAGTTGTCACCGAGGATAACCGGGCGGTATAATTAATGGTTTTATCCAAGGAATGAAACCGCTCGTTGCGAACCATTTCCAGAAGCTGAGACAGTTGGCCGGGTGAAATCTCTTCCTGGGCCAGCCGGAAAAGGCTGCGAATCACATCCTCTCCCACGTTTTTACCATTGTAAAAAAGCTTGTCAATCTCCGTATTCATATCCCCGAAAATAAGCCCCGCGGTAGCCGGAGCGCTGCTGCCGACAATCGTAGAGCCAATTTGCAGGGCCGGCTGGGTATCCAGTAGAAA
>JAKJEP010000448.1 GCA_022705365.1 Planctomycetota bacterium
ATAAAGATCTTCTCGAAATTGTCCTTTTTTAATCATTTCCGGTAAATTTTTGTTCGTCGCGGCAATAAATCGAATATCCACTTTAATGGTTTTTGTTCCGCCCACTCTTTCGAATTCTTTTTCCTGCAAAACCCTGAGGAGTTTGGCCTGCGTGGTTAAAGGCATATCGCCTATTTCATCCAGAAAAACAGTCCCCTTGTCGGCAGTTTCAAACTTGCCTTTTTTTTGCTCTATCGCTCCCGTAAACGAGCCCTTTTCATGACCAAAAAGTTCACTTTCCAGAAGTCCCTCAGGAATGGCCACACAATTAATTTTTATAAAAGGATTGCCTTTTCTGGCGCTGTGTTCGTAAAGACTGGAGGCCAGCAATTCCTTTCCGGTTCCACTTTCTCCGCAAATTAAAACCGTGGAATCCGTGGGCGCCACCTTCAATATCTGTGTAAAAATGTTGCGCATTGAAGCGCTGGACCCGACGACTTCCGGAAACAACGCTTTTGCTTCGATACTGCTTAAAATATTTGTAACATTATCAAAATATTCATCCATCCGGCTTAAATCGCTGGTGATCCGTCGGAGTGACTCAGGTTGCTGTTTCGCAATGATGGGCATTGTCCTGGTTTTGTTGACAAATTGAATTAAGGGTTTAAATAATAAACGCAGCAGAATCAAGCTGATTAAAAGAGTAATAAGGGCTGTTACGGCAATAACAAAAAAAAATTTCAGAACGTTTGCATGACCGTCTTTCGGGTTAAACAATTGATACGTTAAAATAATGCCGGTAATGGATATTCCGGTGTAAATCACCGGAACCAGGACATATAAACTTATATAAATATTTTTTTTCTTAATCATTACTTTTTCTGGAATATTTTAATTTTGAGGATTTTTTGCTATTTTTGATTAGCCGCCTGCAAAAATTTTCTCCCGGATGAAAGGATTTTGCATAACCCGTTGGATTTATTGTTTTGCAAGTTTCGTAAGATCCCACATGGGCATAAATATCGCCAAGGCAAAAAAACCGACAATCGCGGCTAAGCCGACAATAAGAACCGGGCCTATCGCATCAGAAAGGCCTTTGATTGCATACTCAACTTCATCATAGTGGACCGCAACCGCTCTCATCATTTCATCGATTTTCCCCGACTCTTCACCGATGGCGATCATGTCAATGACCATAGGTGTAAAATATTTTGCCGATTTCAAAGGAGCCGCAATTCCGGCGCCTTCTTTAATCTTTTCGCGAACATTGTCAAACGTTCTGGTCAGAGCTTCGTTTCCCAGTGTCGAAGACAGTATGGTCAGTGACTGCATAATAGGAACTCCGCTGGTCTGCAAAATGGCAAAGATGCTGGCGAAGCGCGATAGAGCAGCCTTTTTGAATACCGGCCCGACAATCGGCATGTCCAATAAAAACGAATCTCTCACAAATTTACCGTTGTTTGTTTTAAAGTAAAAACGTAATCCCAAAACGATCAATATGATCGCACCGAGAAATACATACCAATATTTGGAAAGAAAGTTATAAAGAACCATGGAAATTTTTGTGGGCAGCGGCAAATCAAGTCCCGCACTGATAAAAACAGACGCGAATGTGGGTATGACGAACGTCAGCAGACCGACAAAGGCGCCGGCCAAAGCGATCAGAACGATGATAGGATATCTCAGCGCCGATTTAATATCCGATCTGACCTTTGCTTCATGTTCGATAATATATATTAATCTGTCCAGAACTACCGGGACATTGCCACTGATCTCACCGGCTCTAATCATATCACAGTAAAGCGCGTCAAAAATCCGGGGAAACTTTGACAACGCATCGGAGAGGGATGCTCCCTGATTAATATCTCTGATAATTTTTGATATCGCTTGCTGCATTGCTTTGTTTTCCGTCTGTTCCTCAAGAATAGACAGGATTCTCAATATCGGGATACCGGCTATTAGCATGGAATGAAATTGCTTGGTAAACATGACCAGGTCGGTTGTCTTGACTTTGCCCGTTCCGGATAAAACACGCAGAAAATTATCCTCCGAATTATCTTCCTTAATCTGCGTCGGTATGAGATCACGGGAAATAAGTATGAAATTGGCATTATCACTGGATTCCGCCTCGATCTTGCCGGAAACCTCCTCGCCGGCCTGATTGATTGCTTTATAATTGTATTTATATTTAGGCATTGATTATCCTTTTTAAGTCATGACCGCGGACGCCGCTTCTTCCAACGTGGTAATTCCTTTAATAACCTTGGTTGCGGCATCTCTCTGCAATGTTTTTAATTTTCCGGCATCGACGGCGGCACGGGTGATTTCGGGACTGGACCTCTGTCCGACGATCATCTCCTGAATCATTTCATCAACAACCAGAACTTCGAAAACGCCGGTTCTTCCCTTGTAACCGGTATTATTACATTGCGTACAGCCTTTTCCCCGCTGAAAGCCTGCATGGACCGCCTCCTGAGGCGTTATCCCGAAAGCAGCCAAAGCTTTTTCCGACGGGCGATAAGATTCCTTACAATAAGGACATACCGTGCGCACCAGTCTTTGCGCGAAAGAAACCATCAGAACCGACGCAATGAGGAAAGGTTCTATCCCCATATCTATAAATCTCGTGATGACACCTGCCGAATCGTTGGTATGAACGGTGCTTAAAACCCTGTGGCCGGTTTGAGCCGCCTGAACCGATACGGCCGCAGTCTCCGCATCCCTTATCTCGCCAACCATAATCACATCGGGGTCCTGAC
>JAKJEP010000449.1 GCA_022705365.1 Planctomycetota bacterium
AAAGACTGGCGGTGAGCTATCTGGCGAAGGGAATCACGTGGGCGCCGAGTTATATGGTGGATATAACGGATGGCCGGACGGCACGGATAGCGGCAAAGGCGGAGATTGTGAATGAGGTGTGCGATCTGGAGGGGGTGGAGGTGTCTTTGATTACGGGGTATCCGAATTTGCAGTTTTCGGACATTGTCAGTCCGCTGGCCCGGAAAGAGACGCTGGCGCAATTTTTGCAATCGCTGGTGAGAGGGCAGAGTGAACGGGGCAGGCCTGAGGGGGTACTGTCGAATGTTATGAAGCAGTCCGTTGTTTATGGGGCGGGCGAAGATATGAGTATTATGCCCTCGTATGGAACGGCGGAGGAAGGGGTGGTAGCGGAAGACCTGTTTTATTATCCGGTGGAAAAAGTATCTTTGAAGAAGGGGGAAGTGGGATGTTATCCGCTGTTTAGCGAGACGGTACCATATCGGCATATCTATCAATGGAAGATAGCGGATTATATTGATGATCTGGAATATTATCTTCGAAACCGAAGAGAGCGGGACCAGCAGCCAGAAGAAGAGGTGGTCTGGCATTGCCTGCGGATGGAGAACCGGATGAATCTGCCCTGGACGACGGCCCCGGCGGAGATTGTGAAGGAGGGAAATATTCTGGGGCAGGATACGCTGACTTATACACCGAGCAAGGGGGAATCCACGCTGCGGATTACGCGGGCGGTGTCGGTAAAGGCGGAACAGGTTGAATACGAGACGGAACGGGAGCGGGGTGCCAAAAAATTGTATGGTTATGAATATGATCTGGTGACGGTGAAGGGGGAATTGTCGGTGCGGAATTTTCAGGAGAAGGCGATTCCGCTGGAGATAGAAAAAATCCTGACCGGCGAGGTACAAAATAGTGAGCCGGAGGCGAAGGTGGTAAAGCTGGCACGGGGGCTACGGCGGGCGAATCCTCGCAATGAAGTAAGCTGGACGGTTAAGTTAGGACCGGATGAGCAAAAGGAATTGAATTATACCTACGAGGTATATATCCGGCAGTGATATTTATTCTTTTTGATTGTTAAGCATACCAGGGGCGCGGGCGCTGCTGGTGCTGGGCGGCGGCCAGGGCGTCGAGGGCGAGGTTGGTGTTATCGACGATCTGGAAGTCGTACATGCCGACGCAGATGAAGTCCGCGCCGTTTTTGAAGGCGAAATCGAAGCCTTCGGCGGGGGAGATGGCGCCGGCGGCGAGGGTTTTGAAGGCGATCCAAGGCTGGGGGAGGTTTTTCATGTATTCGATGGTTTCGTCGGGATTGGTGCACCAGATATTGTCATATTCGGGGCCGCCGGGGCGGGCGGACCAGTAATTGGTATGGTGGAGGGTCTTCATCCAGTAGTCGGGTTTGAGGCCGAAGTCCACACAGGCCTTGACAGTGTCGAGCGAATGGGCGCCGATGCCGGCGGGCAGACGGTTTTGCTTGATGAGTTCGTACGCCTTGGCGATTTCGTCTATTTTTCCCTGTTGGGCCAGATAATCGGCGATCCCGCCCTGGACATAGCAGGAGGCGGCACCGCCGTCGATGGACATTTTGATGCCGGTAATGACATCGCCATTGTAGGCGCAGTCGGAGATGAACTGGATGGCGCCGAGTTTTCTGCGCCAGTAATCATTGATAACCTGGGAGAGGATGGGGTTAGTGATGAAGCAGTTGATGCCGCATTTTTCGGCCAGTTGGAAGGTTTCGAATATTTTTTCTTTGGTATGGTAGGATTTGACCAGTTGGGAGACATAGATGAGGTCGCGGGCATGTGCCCAGCCGCCGATAAGGTTGCCGCCGAGAATCATTTTGCTGAGTTTGAGATTGCCGATCTGACCGGCAGGGATTTTGCTTTTGAGGTTTTCCAGGCTGGAGAAGGTAAAGGCTTTGACGGTGGCACCGGTGACGGCGGCGAAGTCCTGGTTGACCAGGACGGTTTCTTCCCAGCTTTCCCAGCCGATTTTTTTGAGCAGGGCCAGGACAAAGCCGCCAAGGACGGGCAGGGTGGCCAGGCTCTTGATGATTTCGCGGCGGCTGAAGTTGACGGGGGCCAGGGGGGAGCTGATTTGCGTAGGCAGGCTGTTTGTGAGTTTTTCGGTTTCGGTTTTGGGCAGGCGTTTGCGGTTCTTCCAGATGAAAAAGAGCCGGTCGAGGCCGATGATCTTGCCGGTGGGGAAGCAGGCCAGGACCAGGAGGGCGAAGATTTCGATGAGGTTTTTGTTGACGAAGAGATAATGGCCTTCGGCGGGCACGGCGGGGTCGAGGCTGATGAGGGGCGGCTGGGCGATATAATACAGAGCCAGCAGCAGGATGCCGAAAAAGCCGGCCAGGCGGGTAAAGAGTCCCAGAATCAGGCCCAGGCCAATGCAGATCAACCCCCAGATGTTCATCAGGTCCACAGCTTTCAGTACGGCCGGGTTGGCCAAAATCCACTGGAAGAAGTCGCGGAGGAACCAGGGTGAGGATTCCAGGTAGGAGGCGGAGGACCAGTTGGGGATGTAGAGTTTGGCGATGCCTTCATAGAGGAAGTGCCAGCCGATGGCCAGGCGGAGGAGCAGGAGGAGGGATATTTGCAGGGGGGAGTAGGTCATATTTTTCTTCAAAAGTGTCATGTTTTATCCTCTTATAAGAGAGCAATATAGGAATATTCTAAGCTAAGAAGATGGTTTAATCAAATAATTTTAGTCTGGCTATAACTAAGTTCGGCCATTGTGTGTTTCTCTT
>JAKJEP010000044.1:0-4937 GCA_022705365.1 Planctomycetota bacterium
AGATTGACATAACAGTCCTGATTCAAGTCCCCTTTTAGATAAATCCCGCCGGCACACGACGCGGCCGGGGATATGGTTGCCGTTACCCCTACCAGGTGATCGCCGCCGCCATGCGGTTCGGAAGTATTCCGATCGCTTCCCACATAGAAATCAATCGTTCCGCCGGCCTCCAGGGACACAGTCTCGGCAAAGGAAGCAAAATTTTCCGGACCGGATTCAAATCCGGCAACCTGTTCTTCCATCCTCAGTTCGGCATTGACTCTGACATATACTTCGGTAGGCAAACCCCGATGGGTTGTGCCCGGATAATCTGTGCCGCATACCCGGTTTTCAAACATAATGTTCACGGAATAAATACCGGCGGCAGGCGCGGTGAACCGGGCGCCGGTCCCGATTGAAGCGTCATCAATCGGAGACATCATGCCCGTCATGTCAACGGTCCAGCTTTGGCCGGGTTCCCAGGTCGGCCAGTCCTGCCGAGTCCCCGATACATTTTGGGTTACACAACCCTCGTTATCCGGTCCCGTGCCTTCGCTCCAGGCACTATTTTCCCATCTTTCATTGGGAAAGTCGTAAAGGGAAGTCAAATAGGGCAGGAATTGGCCCGTAGCCTTTACAACATTCCCGTAGGTCCAAACCCCATTGGGATTGCCGTTGCTGATGCTGAAATCAGCATTGTAATCATAAGAAACCGGACTAATCTCCGCATCAAACGCCACCTGGTTATACCCATCCCCGACCCCGGCATACTGAATCACAAAATCCACCGTATCATCCTTGGCTAAAGTGTGCGTGGCACTGTAATTCCAGGTATGATTGCCATAAGCAGTCAATCCCTTGCCGGCATCGGTAAAACCAAAACCGTCAATCTGCGCGGCGCCAACTTGACTGCCGTTTACAACTATTTTCGTATGGGTAGGATTCCCTTCGTACATGCTGTTAATAAAGGTGGCGTGAATCTCAAATTTCCCCGCGAAGGGAGCCGTGAAACGGGTGCAGGACTGATTGTATAAATCGACCGAACTATCCGGCGTCATCATATTGGTCTGGCCCGCCGCCCAATACATATCCCCGGGCCAATCATCATGGTAAACCGAACCGGAACTGGTGTTGATGCCGTTGTTGCCGTATTTATCCGGACCGAGCCATTCCCCGTTCAAGCTCCAGTTGCTTAAGGCCGGTTCCCCAGCCCAGGGATCAGGATTCGGAATAAATCGGTCATAGATATGGAATGCGGTAATGTCGCCCGATTCAAGATAACCATACGACCACACCCCATTGGGATTGGCTGATAATGCCTGCTCCGTAGCGATGGGCCAGTCCGCATTATGGTCCCAGCCCTGAACCGCCTGGCAGGCGACTAAACAGAACATAATCCCGATAACCGAAAGACTCTTTTTAAACATCATGTTTTCTCCTATCTTGACGGAACCGCCAAAAGTCGATTTCGTCATCCAAATCAGCTCCGGCTCCCCAATAACAAGGGGTCGAAGAGCTTTTGACGCTGGCGTCCTGAATACGGTCAATAGGTACTTTTTATATTTTACGCAAAAACGCCGATTGGGTTACAAAAGGCTGCCCAAACGAAAAATCAAGTCGTGCTATTATATCGTGATCGGATATTTTCTGCAAATTACTAAATTCATTATTAATCTCTGATTGCCCTTTTGCCCAGATTCCCCTCAAGAAACTCGTAATGCCTTGTAAATAAACGTCTTACAATTTCCACGCCTTGGCGAAGGCCTGAAAACTGCGGTCATAGGTACTCTCCGCCTCAGCTGGGAAACAGCAGCCGGGCAACTCCCGGTTTTTCAAATGATAAGCCAGACAATCACAACACAGCCCCCGGCGCGAACACCCGGCATACGTACAACCGCAACTTTTACTGTTTTTTTCCTTTTTGCATTCCATAGTTTCAGAATAAGGATAACGCCGAAATTTTTCAAAAAAATAATCCGCCGCCGAAGCGATTCCAGATGCAGATATTCGTAAAATAAATATATATAAGCACTTATGTTCGCACCGGTTTGTGCCGATTTAAATTCTATTGACCAAACCCGTATTTACAGATAAACTAATACGGATTAACGGATCCTTGAGATTCTCGTTAAGTACGCTTGGTAAAAGGATTTAGTAGTGTAATGAGATGGATCCGGGCCTTGGAAAGGTAAACCGCGATGGCGAAAGGAACTAAAGAGGGGTTTGCTTCTGATTTTCGCCGGTTTTTCCTGAGGGGCCTGGCAACCTTGTTGCCGACCGTCCTGACCATCGTGGTTTTGGTCAAATGTTTTGAATTTGTACAAAACAATATTAGTGTATATATTAACAAAGGCGTGATTCGGCTGATCGTGCTGGCCAAACACGATTATCCGCAGCTAAGACCGGAAGAGATAGAACAGTATATAAGTGAAAATCCACTGTCGGTTGCCACCAGCCCCCAGGACCCGGCCATTGAGAAACGGGTCCGGCTGTGGAAATTGGGCAAGCAGTGGAACCAGGGTTGGAGGTCCCTGATCGGCTTTGTACTGGCGATTTTGCTGGTCTATTTTCTGGGCCGGATGTTCGCCGGTTATATAGGCAGAAAGATATGGCAGATGTTTGAAAGCACCGTGCAGCAGGTTCCTGGATTCAAGCAGGTGTATCCCTACGTGAAGCAGGTAACCGATTTTTTATTTGGCGAGAAAAAAATCGAATTCAATCGGGTGGTCATCATACCTTACCCGAGCAAAGGATTTTGGTCCATCGGACTGGTAACCGGCTGCGGGTTCCGGGAAGTGGCGGAAAAAACCCGGCAGGAGTTTCTGACGGTTTTTGTGCCTAGCTCCCCCACCCCCGTTACCGGCTACGTGGTCTATGTAAAGAAAGAAGATGCGATTGATTTGCCGATCCCCATTGATGCGGCTTTGCGTTTTATTGTCAGCGGAGGAGTCATTGTGCCCGGGAGCCAGCCTCTTGCCACCCAACTGGCGGATCTGCCATCCGACGAGGCGGTGGCCGGGGCGGAGGCTCGAAGGGGACCGGAAAACGAAAAAGCATAGAGTGAGGCAGGTTGTGACCAGAGAAAAGAATACCTCTTCCCCGATTAGAAAGGAGTTTGCGAAGTGTTGAAAAAAATAACAGCCAGGCACATGGACGTAACCGATGCGATGAGGGCCTTTGTAGAGAAAAAAATTGCCAAGTTGAGCAAATATTATAACCGGATCTCCGAAATCGAGGTGATTGTGGATAAAGAGGCCCTGGCCTATAAAGTGGACCTGATCATCAAGGCCGATAACCGCCCGCCCTTTGTCGTCCATCAGGCCGGCGAAGATTTGTACGCCTGCGTGGATTTGGCCGTGGACAAGAGCGAGCGCCAACTGACCCGCCACAAGGAAAAATCCCGCAATTACAAGGGCCGGACCGGTGCCGCCGAAGCGACCGTGGAGAAAATCGAATCGGAAAGCCCGCAAGCGGCCGACTAAAACCCCAAAAACGTTCGTCTGCTCCCCGCGAGCAGCGTAAAGCATGGAAAAACTGTCAGTGACAGGCTGTTCCCCCCTCCGGGGGAATGAGATTTTAACTGGTAACAGGAGTAATGTATGAAATTGAGTGATTTCATGGTGGGCAAGGCTATTGTCCCCAAACTCAAATCGCAGGAACGTGACGCCGTCATTACGGAATTGGTGGATTCTCTGGTCCAGGCCGGATGTGTTCCGGCCGCCCACAAAAAAGAAATCACCCAGAAAATCATCGAACGGGAAAAGCAGGGCAGCACCGGCATCGGCAAAGGCATCGCCGTACCCCACATCAAGCATCCCTCGGTCAAGCAAATTGTCGGAACCATCGGCTGCAGCAAGGAAGGCGTGGATTTCGCCTCCCTCGACAAAGCCCCTGTCTATTCTGTGCTGCTGCTGATCAGCCCCCCCAACAATCCCGACCGGCATCTGGAAGCCATGGAAAGCCTGTTCTCTCATTTGCAGCGGGAAATGTTCCGCAAGTTCCTGCGCCAGGCCGAAACCCGGGAAGAAATCGAGGATTTGCTGCAGGAAGCCGATGAGTCCCAAAACAACAATCGTCTTTAATTGCGAAAGGGTGCCGGACGTTGCCGTCAACACAAGATAGCCATTACCTGGAACGTGAGGTGGAAATCCGGAATCCGGACGGCCTCCATATGCGCCCCGCCATGCAGATTGTGGACTGTGCCAGCCGCTTTCGCGCCCGCATCAGCATCTGCAAAAATACCCAGTGTGTGGACGGGAAAAGCATTATGCAGGTAACCATGCTGGCGGCCACCCAGGGAACCAAACTGAAACTTATTGCCGAGGGGGAGGACGCCCCCCAGGCCATCGAAGCCCTGGCCCTTTTGATCCAAAACGAAAAATTTGATATCGGGTAATCATGGAAATCCTGAAAGGCATAGGCGTATCCCCCGGCGTAGGCATCTACACCGCCGTAGTTATTGAAGCGGAAACCTACCGCATCCCTCGCCGCACGGTCCCCCCCGAGCAAATCCGCCTGGAAAAACAGCGGCTCCGCCAGGCCTTCCTGGACGCCACCGAGGAAGTCACCCACCTGCAAAGCTCCCAGTCCGAGCTGTGGGACAGCAAAATCAAGGACTTCTTCGCGGTACACCTCCATTTTCTCCGGGATAAAAGCCTCCGCCGCAAGATCAGCGATCTGCTCGCCGAACAGAATTATACCGCCGAGTACGCCGTCAGCGTCACCCTGCGGGATATTGCCAAACACTTTGCCGGCGCCGGCGATGCCTATATTTCCGAACGCGTAACCGATATTTACGATATCGAACGCCGCCTGCTGCGGCATTTGATTGGCAAACGCCGGGAAGAACTCCAGCACCTCACCGAACCGGTCGTCGTCGTTTCCCATGACCTGACCCCCACCCAGACCGCCTCCTTCGACAAACGCTTTGTCAAGGGCATCGCCACCGATGCCGGCGG
>JAKJEP010000044.1:5035-8250 GCA_022705365.1 Planctomycetota bacterium
GGACGGCAACCGCGGCACCGTCATTATCAATCCCGACCAGGCCACGCTTGACGAATATAAAACCTTTGCCGCCGCCATCATCGAACAGGAACACGAGCTGGATGAACTGTCCCGCCTGCCGGCCGTGACCACCGACGGATTTCCCATTCAGCTCTTCGGAAACATCGAATTGCCCGACGAGGCGGACATCACCCTGCAAAAAGGCGGCCAGGGCATCGGCCTCTACCGCACCGAATTCCTCTATCTGGGCTCGGATCGCGACCCTACGGAAGAGGATCATTATGAAGCGTATATGACCACCATCCGCAGTTTCGGTAACCATCCCATCACCATCCGGACGGTGGATCTGGGTGCGGACAAATTCCTGCATCGGGACCGCTGGGTCAAAGAACCCAATCCGTTTCTGGGCTTGCGCTCCATTCGCTACTGCCTGAACCATCTGAACCTCTTCAAAACCCAGATGCGGGCCATCCTGCGGGCCTCGGTCCACGGCAACCTCAAAATCATGTTCCCCCTGATTACCAATATCCTGGAACTGCGCCAGGCCAAATGGGTCCTGGCCGACGTTAAGGAAGACCTCGAAGAACAGAAGATCCCCTTCAATGACAGCATTCCCGTCGGCATCATGATCGAAACTCCCGCCGCCGCCATGACCGCCGATGACCTGGCCGATGAAGTCGATTTCTTCAGCATCGGCACCAACGATTTAATTCAATACACCCTGGCGGTGGACCGGGCCAACGAACATGTCGCCTCCCTCTACAGCCCGGCCCATCCGGCCGTCCTGAATCTGATCCGCCAGGTGTATCAGACGGCCAAGCGGGCCAAAATCGACATCAGTCTCTGCGGGGAAATGGCCTCCGAAACCGAGTTCACCCCCCTGTTGCTGGGCTTCGGCTTCACCACCCTCAGCCTGGCCCCGCCCCGCATTCCGGAGATCAAAAAAATCATCCGGTCCGTTTCCATGTCCCAGTGCCGGCGGATCGCCCGCAAAGCCCTCACCTTTGACACCGACAAACAAACCATCAGCTATCTACGCGCCCAGGTGCAGGATATTCTGGCCAACGTGGATTGATACAGAAAACTATGGAAACCGGGAATAACGAAATACGAATGCAGCTGGCCCTTTGGTTTTCCCTGCACGGCGATCTCCGGTTCCTTTCCCATCACGATACCATGCGGCTCTGGCAGCGGGCCTTTACCCGCGCCCAATTGCCCATTCGCTACAGCAGCGGCTTCAATCCCCATATGCGCATGTCGCTGCCTCTGCCGCGCAGCGTGGGCATGGCCTGCCGACGGGAACTGCTGCTGGCGGAATGGCAAGGGACAGCCCTGACCGCCGATCAGCACGCGGCCTTGCAAAAGGAACTGCCCGCCGGCCTGGCCGTCCGGGAAGCCTCGCTGGTCCCCGCCCAACGGGCCTATCAGCCCCAGTGGGCCGTCTATCGCCTCCAGCTCGGCCCCCAGGTGGACGGCGACGCCCTGCAAGCCTGTATCGAGGCCTTCCTGCAACAAAAAGAGTGCACCATCGTTCGCCCGGCCCACGGCCGCCACCCGAAACGAAAGATCCCGGCGCGAACCTGCCTGGCCGAACTCCGGCGGGAGGGCGACAGCCTGATCTACAAACTGCTGATTCAGCCCAAAGGAACCGTCCGTCTGGACGAAATCGCGGAATTACTGGAAATACAAAAGCCCGGCGATATCCTCGGCATCGAGAGACTCGAAACCGAATATCACGCCGGGAATTAACAAAATACTATTTTTCGGAAAGGATTATCATTTGGCAAGGGAAATGTTGATTAACCGGTCCCAGGAGGAGGAATGTCGTATCGCGGTCGTCGAGGAAGGCCGCCTGGAGGAACTCTATGTCGAACGGCTCAGCACCTCCAGCCACGTCGGCAATATCTACAAAGGAAAAATCACCAACGTCGAACCGAGCATCCAGGCCTGCTTCGTCGATTTCGGCATCGGCCAGAACGGCTTCCTGCATATCAGCGACGTCCAGTCCACCCTCTTCCACTCGAAAGACAACCAGAAGGAAAGCGTCGGACGCAAACGCCCCCGGCGCGACCGGCCCCCCATCCAGGAATGCCTGCGCAGGGGCCAGGAAGTCATTGTTCAGGTCACCAAAGAGGGCATCGGCACCAAAGGCCCCACCCTCACCACCTACCTGTCGATCCCCGGTCGGTTCCTGGTCCTCATGCCCGGCATGAACCGCCTGGGCATCTCCCGAAAAATCGAAGACTCCGAGGCCCGTACCCAGGTTCGCGATATGCTCAATCAGCTCAATCCCCCCAAGGATGTCGGCCTGATCATCCGCACCGCCGGCATGGACCGCAGCAAAAAGGAACTCCAGCAGGACCTCAATTTTCTCCTGCGGCTCTGGAAAACCGTCTCCCAGAAAATCAAGTCCGACCCGACCCCCGCCCTGCTCTACCAGGAATCCGATCTGGTGCAGCGCACCATGCGCGATATCTTCAACAGCAACATCAGCCGCATCCTCTGCGATTCCGACATCACCCTGAAAAAAGTCCGCGACTTTCTGCGCATCGCCATGCCCCGCACCCGCAGCCACGTCGTGCTGCATGATGAACCGGTCCCCCTCTTCGAGAAATACCATATCGAGGAGGAAATCGAAAAGATTAACGCCCGCTATGTCCCCCTCCCCAGCGGCGGCTCCCTGGTCTTCGATCAGGCCGAGGCCATTGTCGCCATCGACGTCAACAGCGGCAAATTCCGCGACCATAAGGACGCCGAAACCACCTCCTTCAAAATCAATATGGAAGCCGCGCCCGAAATCGCCCGCCAGCTCCGCCTACGCGACCTGGGCGGCGTCATCATCATCGACTTCATCGATATGATCAACGAAAAACACCGCCGCGCCGTCGAAAAATGCCTGCGCGAAGCCGTCAGCACCGACCGGGCCCGCACCAAAATCCTCCGCCCGCCAGCGGATGCGACCCTCCCTCAAAAGCAGCACCTACATGCACTGCCCCCACTGCAAAGGCTCCGGCCTGGTCAAATCCCCCGAAAGCATGTCCATCGAGATCATGCGCCGCATCCAGGCCATGACCAAAAAAGCCAGCGTCGCCGTCATCGACATCGCCGTCTCCGGCGATGTCGCCTCCTTCCTCCAGAATCAAAAACGCTCCCTCCTGGCCCAGTGGGAACAGGCCTCCCAGAAATCCATCGTCATCGTGCCCAACCCGGCCTTC
>JAKJEP010000044.1:8260-14859 GCA_022705365.1 Planctomycetota bacterium
TATCCGCGGCAGCGTTGTCCCCGCCTAGCCCGCCCGGCTCCTGCCGTCCCGCCGGCCAAAAGACCGCTGAAAATCGAAAGCCTGTGAGATATGCGGGCTAGCCCCTGCCAGCCCGCCTCCCGTAACGCCGGCCTCTGGCCGGCATCTTCTTCCTTTTCTTGATTCGCAAGACAGTCATTGTAATTATTTTCATCAAATTGTCATGAAAACTTTAATAATTGGTTCTCAGATTTGTTGCTGGGAATCGTGGTCAGTCCTATGATCCGGTATATCAATTTGCCTTCCAAAGGTTTTTTATGAATGCCTACGGCTTTGAACCTGACTTTGAAAATCTAAAAATCACTCTGATGGGCGGTCGGGGATACCGCGTTCCCAATATCGAATTCCTGGTCTGCCGGGAAATCATGACGCAATTTTTAGGGGTGGCGGAGCTTTCCATTGCCGACGAAGTGGAGTTTTATTATCAGGCCGGCTATGACTATGCGATCACCAGTTGCGGCTTGATCGATGTCTCCGGCGTTCATAACCAGAACTTCGTAACGGCGGAGAAGCAGCCGGATCTCAGCCGGGGCCGGCGGGTATGGGCCGAAGAACACACCGGCGTCATTCAAAGCCGGGCCGACATCGAGTCTTACCCCTGGCCGGATCCGGAGACGATGGATTATTCCGATTTTTTGGACAAAGCCCGGTATCTCAAGCCCGGCATGAAACTCATTTCCGTTTTGGGCAAAATCTTCACTACTACCTGGCAGCTCTTTGGCTTCGAGAAATTTTCGGAGATGCTTTATGATAATCCCTCTTTAATCCATGAACTGCTGGCCCGGGTGGCTGACATTCAAATTCGAATCCTGAAAAAAGTGATCCCAATGGATTTCGTCGGGGCGGTTTGTATCAGTGATGATGTGGCCTACGGCAGCGGCCCCATGGTCTCGCCAATATGGTTAAAGGACCGGATTTTTCCCTTCTACCGGCAAATGGCCGAAATCTGCCGCTCCGCCGGCAAACCCTTCCTCTATCATTCCGATGGTGACATGACCTCCCTGCTGGAGACCGTCCTGGAAACCGGTTTTAACGCCCTTCATCCGATTGAGCCGGAAAGTATGGATATCGATCAGGTCCGGCAGCGGGTGGGCAAACAACTCTGCCTGCTGGGCAATATCCGTGTTCACAGCCTGGCAGCGGGAACTCCGCAAGAGATTGCCGCCCTGGTCAAAGACCGCCTGGTCCGGTTAGGATACCAGGGCGCCTATTGTGTCGGCTCCAGCAATTCCATCCCGGATTATGTACCCCTGGAAAACTATAAAGCAATGTTGCAAACCAGTGCCCAATATGGCAAAATCACCCAATAATGACGCTGGCGTCAATAATTCGTTGCGATATTCCATCCGGTTCTCGCTTTACCAATGAGGTGGCAGGTTGAAAGGATTTGAGTCATTTTCCCTCTCGCTTTTAGACTATATGGTTTTTTTGTCCTATTTTGCCATTATTCTCTTCATCGGCCTGTGGGCCGGCAGGAAGAAAAAAACGGACTCCAGCGGGTATTTCCTGGCGGGGCGAACCCTGCCCTGGTATGTGGTGGGCAGCTCGTTTATCGCCGCCAACATCAGTTCGGAACATTTTATCGGCATGATTGGCGCTTCCTTTGTGTATGGCCTTTGCATGGCCCAGTACTGCTGGGGGAACATCTTTTCCTTTTCCCTTCTGGTCTGGTTTTTTATCCCCTTTTTGTTGTCCGCCAGGATCTTCACCACTCCCGAATTTCTCGAAAAACGCTTTAATCCGGCCCTGCGGCAATTTTTTGCCATAGTAACGATTATCAGCAACGTGATTGCTTTTTTGGCGGCGGTTCTCTACGGCGGCGGGATCGCCCTGGAAAAACTCTTCGGATGGGATCTATGGATCGGTATTGCGGCTATCGGGTTCCTGGCCGGCATTATCACCTTGTGGGGCGGCCTGATGTCGGTGGCCTGGGCGGATGTCTTTACCGTACTGGTCATGTTTGCCGGGGGCATCCTGGTCACCGTGCTGGGGCTTTATATGCTCTCCGGTGACAGCCATTCGCTCCTGGAAGGCTGGAAAATCATGGTCGAGCGGAATCAGGCCCATACCGGCGTCTGGGCCGAAGCGGTGGCGCAAAACGCGCAAAATATCCTGCACCGGGACACCTACAACCGCATGTCGGTGATTCAGCCGATTACCCACGATATCACCCCCTGGCTCGGCTTGCTGCTGGGGTGTTTTCCATCAGTATCTGGTACAATGTAATCAATCAGTTCATGATTCAGCGGGTGCTGGGCGCCAAAAACATGTACCATGCCCGCATGGGGATCGTGCTGGCCGGTTATATGCAGATTCTCCTGCCGATTATCATCGTCATACCCGGCCTGATTCTCTTTGCCCAATACCCGGAAGTCCTGAAAAAGCCCTGGGCAGAGATTCGCCCCGAAGCGGACAAGGGCTATGTTCACATGCTTCAGACCGTCATTCCCCTCGGCCTGCGCGGGCTATTCCTGGCCGCCCTGTTCGGCGCTATCCAGTCCACCATCCAGTCCGTATTAAACTCAACCGCCACCATTGCAACGCTGGATATCTATAAGCGCATGATTAAACCGGACGCCAGCGAGAAACATACCGTTGCGGTCGGCAGATGGACCACGGGTATCGTGCTGCTCATCGCCATGGTGCTGGCCGGCTATATCCAGAAATTCGGCGGCGGATTGTTTGTCTATATTCAAACCTTGTATGCCTTTTTTGCCCCGCCGTTCGCCGCCGTATTTTTGCTGGGGATTCTGTTTCGGCGCATCAACGGACCGGGGGCCTCCACCGCCGTTTTTTCCGGATTTGCCTTTGGCATTTTGATGAAGGTCTATGTCCAGTTCGTGCCAGATCACCCCGCCTGGCTGGAACCCTATCTGATGCAGGCCATCATCAACTGGGCCTTTTGCGTCATCGTCTGTGCCGTGGTCAGTTTATCCACCGCTCCGCCCCGCCCGGAACAAATTACCGATCAGTTGACCTTCAACTGGAAAAAAATGAACATCTTCACCGAACTGGGCCGGAAATGGTACAGCCATGTACTGCTCTGGTGGGGACTATTCGCCGCCGTTATCATCATTTTAATGGTTGTTTTCTCCGGCTTGTTTTTTAAAGCGTAAAAAGAGGATCGGTATCTCGTCCCAAAAATTCCCACTTATCGGGCCGGCGAATTCCAGGCACGGACTTCAATCCTGTCGGTGGTACTGACGGCCACCTTCATCGTCTCGCCCGGATCGAGCCAGAAGTAATTGTCTTCGGCAATAAACGTATCCAGATGACCGGGGCAGGAAATATTCACGCCGACAGCGGGCAGCGATCCCTCATTTCGGACATTTACCTGGTTCTCACCGATTTGGATGCTGAGTATGGTTTTCGGCAGATTGAACAGACAATCTTTTACCGGCTCGAAGTTGGTAAAGTAATAATTCCGTTTCATGAGTGTTCCGGCCTGCATGACATCGGTAACGACCAGCAGGGGGGCGGTTTGCGTCTGCGCGGCGGTCAAGGCAAATTCACCCAGCCGCAGGACACTTGAAATCGTTCCATTACCCGGAAATCGCTTCTCCTGAATCGGCTCAAGATTGGCCCCGAAGGCCCGGACGATTACCTCCCAGGCTGAATCATTCAGCACGTCAGCATCATCCAGCAGAAATACCGGAACCTGGAGCGGCTCCCCATAGGTCCCGGCCTTTGGAAACAATACCACGGCCGCCAGCGGCGCGAAGCTGTCCTGAATCAGGTAGTGCGAAATCTTCGGCACGCCATACCAATCAACCGTTGCCCAGGACGCCGCCGGGCAGTTGTCATTCAGCTTATAATAGAGAGCACCAGTACTTTTCGGCCAGCGCGTCCGCGCCCGTTCCAGGGCATGACGTACCCCAGCCGCCTGTGCTAATTGGGTGCCGATGATAAACCGCTCCATTGTTGTACCTTCCGTAAAGTACTGCGACATCCTCGTCAGTCGATTCAAGTCATCGGCGGTATTGAAAATGGGTGTATGATAGGCAAAACTTTTGTCCGCCGGCGCCGGCCAGAGATTCTTCTCCTCGTCCGGTAAAAACCGCTGCACCGACTCATAACACGGGTAAGAGGCGATTCCAAACTCCCCGTAGAAAATGGCCTCCATGGTGAAGGCGTGGTCGATATGCTGCCCGCCCCAGTACACAGTGTAATCATGGACGCTGCCGCCAAACGGTTCTCCGCGGTGAAAGGCCCGTGTGCCGTCCAGTTCGATGCTCAGCCGCCCCATCCTGTCGATGGCGGGGCCGAACGGTGCGCTCGATTCATTGCCGCCGGTATAAATCACCAGCGAAGGATGGTTCCGCAGCCGCAGCGTTCCGTCGCGCACGGTCCGCTCCAGCAGCTCAAAAGGCTGGGTGTTGTGCGAATTCCAGGCCGTGGGCCACTCCTGCATCACCATGATCCCTTTCCGGTCGCACAAATCGTAAAAATCGTCCGTCTCCACCATGCCGCTGCCCCAGGCCCGCAGCATCTGGATATGCTGGCTGGCCGCCATCGTCAGGAAGCGATCGTAGCGACTGCGGGAAAAGTCCAGCATCGCATCGCAGGTGCACCAGCCTGAGCCTTTGACAAACATCGGTTTGCCGTTGATGACGAAGGTCCAGTTAAACCGCCTGGGATGGGGCTTGCCGTTTACCGGCGCCATCTGCACCGTGCGAATCCCGAAGGGAATCTGCTGCACGTCCGCCTCGCCGCTATCGTCGGGCAGATAGGCCAGCGTTAGCTGATAAAGGTTCGGCTTTCCCATATCAACCGGCCACCACAATTGCGGATCGGGTATCGTAACGCGCAGATGAATCTGCCTCTCCCCGGCCCTCGAGCGGATCGGGTACTCAAAATGGTATGCCTGCCCCTTAAAATTATCCGGCTGAATCCCGCCGATCAGTTTCCCCGCCCACCCGTCGGCAGGCCCTGCTATCGTGGCCGCCATATCTACCACACCCGCCCGGGCATCGCGGGTTGCCACAAGCGGATTACGAATCCGGACGGCCGGCTCACCGCCAATCTTTACGGAACGCCAGATCCCCAGCGGCGGAAATTTTGAATAATGCCACCCATAGCTATTATTAAATACCACCGTCTGCGTCCACTCGATGGCTGGATCCAGCTTAACCAGCAAGGTGTTGTTTTCCTGCAGGAGATCCTCGATGGGAAATTCGATCCGGTCGAACATGCCTTCGTGGCTGCCCAGCTCCTTGCCGTTCAGCCAAAAAGTACTGCGGTTGCACACCCCCTCGAACACCAGCCGGCTATCCTGCCCCTTCGGCGGCCGCACAAACGTTTTTTGATACCAGTACGTCTTAAAACTCCAGGGCCGGACAAGCTCCTGATTTCGTCCGAAATAGGGATTAGGGATAAGGCCGGCCTCAAACAACGCCTGATGCACGCTGCCCGGAACCACGGCATTCATCTGCTTGCCTCCATCGGCCGTTTCGCCTTCCGCCAGTTGCCACGGGCCGTCCAGCGAAAAATCCCCCGCCGCCGCCGGCGTTTCCGCCGCTCCCTTTATCAGTGGCACCACCTCGGCGTCCGAATCCAGCGGCCCCGGCCCCGCCCGGAAACTCTCCTTATCGATTGCGTCCAGCGACATCGTCTGCTGCGGCGGAAATCCCTCCGTATCATCAAAATTCCACAACTGAATCGTGTCCTCATCCCTGCCCAGCGGCCCCGTCGGCGCCGCTATCTCGGTTCGATACCCCTTCGATATCCGCAGATCATCGATACTGCCATTGATGATCATGGTCCCGTCCGGCTGGCCTCCGACGGTGATCGGTTCTTCCGTTGCGGCAATCGTACCGGCCGGCTTCTGGTCGATGACTATCGCCCCATCCACTGCCAGCGTAATCTGCCCCGGCCGCATCCGCAGCGAAATAAAATGCCACTGGTCATCGGTAATAGAAACCGTGGAGGTAAAATCTCCCAGATCGGTACAATAGGTACAAGCGTAGCCCGTACCTGGCGTAGTGTACACCTCCCAGTGCCCAGCCGCCTTAGGCCCCCTTGCCACCGGTACCTGGTGCTTGTCACTCTCGCTCAGCTTGACCCAGAACTCTATCGTCTTCTCCGGTGCATTAAAGGCCGGCTCCGGCCGAATATCGATTTCCGAGTAGGGCTCGCCGGCAAAACCCGCCGCCTTCCCGAATTGGCCGTCCATCATAATAGCCGCATGAATCGGGTTGCCGGCCATCGCCCATAACGAAACCAAAAAAAGCCTGAAAAAGCATCTGGAAACCATAACATCTCTCCGGTACTATTCCTGGGGTACATTCAGTCATATGCACCCATACTTTATGATTCCGCTCGTATTTTCCTCCGGAATTTTATACTATCCGACTTCGGTAATAAAGGTTAATTCCCGGTAGGATTTATCAAACATCTCATATTGATAGGTGTGAAACCAGTCGCGGTATTCCCGGCTGTGTTTGGGTTCAAAGCAGCGGATCGCAACGGCGGGAGGGATCCGGCCGCCGGAATCTTCCCCGGTGGCGATTTCCCGCGCCATCAGCGCCGCTCCATAGGCAGTGAATTCGGGAAATTCAATC
>JAKJEP010000450.1 GCA_022705365.1 Planctomycetota bacterium
GAGCAGAGCCACGATAGATCCCTCTTTGATCTCAAAGGAAATTCCATAGAGGGCGCGGATCAAATCGTACCAGGTTTCAATATTTTTTACCGAGAGCATCATTCCTCCTCACCCAGGTAGGCGGCTATTACATCCGGATGTTTCTGGACTTCCCGGGGCGTTCCTTCCGTTATTTTCACTCCCTGGCTGATGGCCAGAATCCAGTCCGAGATGCCCATAACCATGTTCATATCATGTTCGATTAAGAGGATGGTCATCTGATAATCATCCTGGATATCCTTGATCCAGATCTTCAGATCCTCCTTTTCCTCGGTATTCATACCGGCGGAAGGCTCGTCCAGCAGGAGAACTTTCGGCTCCAGCGCCAATGCCCGTCCAAGTTCCACAAGCTTGCGCTTGCCGTAAGGCAGGCTGGAGACGAACTGATTGCGCAACGACTGAAGATCGAGAAAGTCGATAATACGTTCAATGATTTCCCGGTTTTTTATTTCTTCGCGGGCGGTTCCGGAGCGCCTTCCCCACATGAAAGCACCACTGAGAATTCCGGTATGCATGTGAATGTGCCTTCCCAGCATCAGATTGTCCATAACGCTGGCATTGCCAAAAAGCTGAATGTTCTGAAAGGTGCGCGCAATACCCATACGGGCGATCTTATCCGGCCGGAAGCCGACCAGGTTCTCGTTGTCGAGAAGGATTCTGCCCGTCTTTGGTTTGTAAATGCCGCTGATCATGTTGAAAATAGTAGTTTTCCCGCTGCCGTTGGGGCCGATGATTGATAATATTTTGTTATGGGGGACTTCAAAGCTGACGTTTTGAACCGCCCTGATGCCGCCGAAGGAAATGCTCAGGTTTTCGATTTTTAAATGCGTCATATGCGAGAACTCCGCTGTGCCGGCTCAAAAGAGGGGGCGGGGCTTCGCCCCGCCCGTATTTATGTTATTTTTTCTCCTTCCAGGTGGCCAGTTCGTTGGCTGTCCAGTCCTGCAGTACAATGTAGCTGGAATTTGGGCCGCATTTCTGGATCTGGACGGAATCGGAGCCTTGGTGAACTTTCGGCGACCAGTTGATCATGGGGCCAAGACCCTGGAAATTCCTCATCGAGTTAAGCTGATTAAGGACGCTTTCCGTGCTCAGCTTCGGTCCGACGAGTTTCAGGGCTTCCACCAGCGGTTCGGCAAAAAGGATGCCCGCCATGTAAAATGTTCCCCAGCGTTCCTCCTTGGCATATTTCTGGGCCGCTTCCCGGTATTTAGTCATGAGCGGATTGTCGGAATTGGGCGGCAGGCTGAATGCTCCGGTAATGACCCCCTCCCACAGCCCACCGGTGATCTTGTTCATCAGCGTATAGTCGGACAGCGTATTGGAAGATACCCACTGCGGCTTGAAACCGATCGTGGCGGAAGTTTTCAGCGCGATGGCGGCGGAAGTCGGATTAACCCACATAATGACCACATCGGCTGCGGAATTTTTCAGGCGCATCATCTGGGAAGAGAGATCCTTCTCGCCCGGTTCCACCGTCAATTCTTCCACCAGTTTCATTTTCAGGGCGTCCATGCGTGCCTTGCAGCCCGCCAGCCCGCTCTTGCCATAAGCGTCGTTCTGGTACAAAAAAGCGATCTTCTTTGCTCCGAGTTTTTCGACTACATATTTGGTGAGAATGCTGGCCTCATCTTCGTAAAGCGGGTAAACGGCAAAAAGATAGGGATTAACGGGGAACACGTAATCGTTGATGGCCGTGGACGGTCCCACCCAGATGATTTTATTCTCCGCCAGATAGTCCTTTACGGCTAGTCCGCCGGCGGCGCTGACACCGCCCACGAAGGCGAAAATACCCTCGCGCTCCACCAGTTCCTTGACCACGGCTTTGGTCTGAGCGGGATTGTACTGATCGTCGCGGATAAAATATTTGATCTTGCGGCCGTTGATACCGCCTTCATCGTTGACGATTTTAAAAAGAATGTCACTTCCTCTGGCTACCGACCCCCAAGGCGCCGCCGGTCCCGTCTGCGGACCCCACTGGGCGATTCTTATTTCCTTGGAATCAAATCCCGGTTTACCGGCGGCAAATGCCGGAAGCATTACCAGAAAAACAGCGCATAAAACAATTACTCCGGTTAAAGCTTTTCTCATAAATGTCCTCCTTTTTTCATCTTCTGCCTGCAATCAATAAAATTATCAGCGATGGTCCGTAAGCACCCCGTTCTTGCGGCCATCATCCTTTGTACCACACGCCTTTTTCCCTGAGAAAAGTAAAACAGTAATTATAAGAGTTCCTGCCGCCTGTATCCTGAAAATATAAATCCACGTCCACCTCCACCTGCACCAATTTTTCCACCGCCGGATAGATTGCTTTGTTATCGTTATTGCGGAAGCGGTAAATATCGACGATCCGGTAAGTTTGGATCCGGACCGGTGAATCCGCGACATCCTGCAGGAACTGTTGATAGTTGTGCGCCCGCTTGTACGGCGACGAGGGGGCGAGGCGCGCGTAAACCTGCGGCAGATTATGCTCCATTTCCGCCCGAAAATAAGCGCCGGCGGCTTGTTCGATGGCCGGCCGCTCGAAGAGGAATTCTATTCCGTTAAGCGGCGTATCTCCACCGATGAGTATAGCGGCAACAGCCGCCAGAAGGATGCCGCCGATCATTATCAGCTTCTTTTGTTTCGATCTTTTATAATCAATCATCTTCATGCGAAGATACCGTCCGCTATACTTTTTTAATGTAATGTT
>JAKJEP010000451.1 GCA_022705365.1 Planctomycetota bacterium
GCGGAGGCAGGTATATGCCGCCGGTAAAATCGCGGTCGATTTTGGCTTGGGTCAGCAATCCCATGAAGGTCCCTTCCTTTTTATGGTTTTTTATACCGGGGGTCCAGGATATAGATATCGGCCTTTTCTTTGATCTGATTCTGTAAATCCAGCATCTGCCGGCGGATGATTTTTTGCCGGAGAGTCCGGGTCAGTTCCGTCCGCACGGATTCGAGAGTGATTTCCTCCGGCGGGATCTTTTTTTCCAGACGGAGGAGAACAAACCACTGGCGAAGCTGCTCATCGGTGTAGATGACCATATCGCTGAACCGGCCTTCGGTGTCCAGGGCAAAGGCGGCTGAGCGGATTTCCGCCGGGATCTGTTCGTCGCGGGCGGAAAAGGGGGGCATCAGTCCGTCCTGCGGGAGGGTGGTTTCGTCCTCGGATGTTTGGCGGACCAGTTCGGTAAAGTCGGAACCCAGGGCGAGCTGGTTCTGGACGTTTTCGAGCTGCCGGCGGGAGCTGACCGCCAGGCGCCGGACCTGCACTTTCGGGCCGTACAGGCGGTCGAATTCGGCCAGCAGCAGGTCTTCCGTGACGGCCGGGTCCGGATCGACCAGGCGGCGGAGCAGGGCCTGGCGTTCGACGATGAGATTGAATTCCGGGCGGGTCAGGCCCCGGCTTTGCAGCATGTATTGGAATAAATCCAACTGGTCGTTGCGGCTTTTGCCCGGGGCCATATCGTCCAGAATCAGATTCATTTCGGATTCGATGATTTCCGGCGAACCGGTCAGGCCCTTTTGGGCGGCATGATTGCGAACCGCCTGCAGCAGGGCCAGATCGTCCAGAACGGTTTTGCCCCGGCCGGCCAGCAGGATTTCGACTACCTCGCTCTTTGTTATTTCCACCCCGTCCACGCGGGCAATCACCGGATTGTCGTTTTGGCGGGCGGTGGTTTGCGTCAGGCGGGCCGGTTGGGGGGAAGAGGAATCGCAACCTGCCAGAAAAACAGATAAAAAGAACAAAAACAGAAATACGATTTTGTGCATGAGGCTTCCTTTTACTGCCAGACGAAGGGGTCGCGGTCTTTGCGGCTGAGGTACACCTGGATCCCTTTACATTGGCGCTGCAGTCGTTGAGCCAAGCGGGGCAGGATGATGCGCTCGGAGACGGAGTGGGAAAGACAAACGGCGGTGATACCGGCGGCTTGCAGTTCCAGGGCATGATGATGTTTCAGCTCGCCGGTCAGGAAGAAATCACAGTTGTTGTTGATCACACTGCGCAGCAGCGTGCCGCAGGAGCCGGCGCCCACGGCGGCCCGTTTGACGCGGCCTTTTTGCGGGCCGATGATACCGACGACTTTGACTTGAAAGGTTTTTTTGATTTTTTCGATCAGCGCCGGGATGGCAACTGGTTTGGCCAGGTCGCCGAAACGGCCGATCCCTGTTTCCGTTGGGGCGTTTCGCAGCGGGATCAGGTCGTAGGCCACTTCTTCGTAGGGATGGGCAGCCAGCATGGCCTTTACTACGGCGGGGATTTTCGCAACCGGCACGATGGTTTCAAATTTGATTTCCTCCACCTGCTCGAAGCTGCCGGGCTTGCCGATAGCGGGCCGGCTATAGGGGCCGCACTGGAAGGTGCCGGTGCCGGGGGTGCGGAAGCTGCACTTGCTGTACTTGCCGGCCTCGCCGATATTCCCTGCCCCGGCGGCGAAGATGGCCTCGCTGACCTTTTCCACATCGGCAGTGGGGATGAACACGACGAGTTTACAGTTGGCCGGATCGGCTGATTCGACCGGTTGAAGCGGCTGGGGATTTTGGATGCCGACAATCTCCGCCAGCAGGTCGTTGATCCCGCCCTTGACCGAATCCAGGGCGGTATGGGGGGAGTAAATGGCGATGTTGGAACGAATGGCCTGATGGGTCAGAGGGGCAGGACCCCGGCCGGCGATGATTTTTTTCAGCGGTTCCCAGATGGGCGGATGATAGGCGAAAATCAGGTCGGTCTTTTTCGCCTGGGCCTCCGCCAGGACCTCCGCCGTCAGATCGATGGTGAGCAGTACCTTTTTTATCTGCTGCTGGGGGTCTCCCACCAGCAGGCCGACATTGTCCCAGCTTTCCGCCAGTTCCGGCGGGGCGATTTGATCCAAAATCTGGGTAATTTCCTGTAATTTCATGGCTCCTGCTCCTTCTGACATTCGGCGGCTACGGCAGACTGATATAAGTCATGCATCTTCTGACAGGTGGGGCCGGGTTTTTCATTGCCGACGGCGTGTTTTTCGATGCGGGTGACGGGCATGATTTCCATGATGCTGTTGGTGAGAAAGACTTCGGAGGCTTGCAGCAAATCCTGAATCGTCAGGGGTTTCTCTTCGGCCTTTATCCCGTTTTGGCCGGCCAGTTCCAGCACCAGCTTGCGGATGATGCCGGGCAGCACCGGCGTCGCCAGCGGCGGGGTGAGAAGTACCTCATTATGGACCAAAAATACGTTGCTGATGCAGCCCTCCGCCAGATGGTTGGCGGTGGTAAACCACAGCGCCTCACCGGCCTGTTTGAGCTGGGCCTGCTGGAGGGCCAGCAGCCGGTTGAAATAGTTAATGGTCTTGTGGCCGGCGGTGGGTTCGTGCGGATTCTGTTTGTAGTCGCTGATGATAACGGTCATACCCTTGTTATAGTATTCCGGTGGATAGGGAGTTAGCGGGGCGGCGGTGATGAAC
>JAKJEP010000452.1 GCA_022705365.1 Planctomycetota bacterium
CGCCTGATTCATCTGTAAATTAACCGGTGGGGGGGTAATGAAAGAAGTTTGGCATACGGAACAAAAGACGCACCCTCAGGATTGGCCGTACCGCAATTCGGACATATCATAACAAGCCCTTTCGCATAATAAATGCCGCTATTTCGAACCGCCGCCATTATAACCGGAACCCCCGCGGCCCGGCCAGCAAAAATTTGACGGAACCGTCAAAAGTCGATGTTGACATCCAAAATCGGCTCTGGCTTCCCAATAACAAGGGATCGAAGAGCTTTTGACGCTGGCGTCAAATTTCTATCCGGACCGGAAGATTTTTCGCCATAAACCAGTGGCCGCCGCCCAGCCGGCCGCGGAAGAAACGGTGTCATATTCTACCATAAAACTGTCAGGGACTCCCCTCAAAAATTTTGCTTGCCCCCGGGATTTCCACGGTATAATACCGCCAGAGTATCAGTCCCGGTTCCGTATCGAGAAAGCAGGTGTAACATGCAAATCAATAACAACTCCCCATCCGGAAAATTCTCAGGCAAATGGTTCTTACTGGCCGGCTTCTTAGTCCTGCTGGCAATGATTGATGCCGGATGTCAAAAATTTACACCGGAAACCTCCTCCACCGACGATCTGGAGACGGCTTTCCTCAATCCGCCGGACTCCGCCCGCCCCTGGGTGTACTGGTTCTGGCTCAACAGCAACATCACCCGCGAGGGAATCACCGCCGACCTGGAGGCCATGAAGGCGGCGGGTATCGGCGGTGTGCTCATCATGGAGGTGGACCAGGGCACCCCGGTGGGGCCGGTGGCCTTTGCCAGCCCCCAGTGGCTCGATTTGTTTAACCATGTCCTCTCCGAAGCCGACCGGCTCGGCCTCGAAGTAAACATGAACAACGATGCCGGCTGGAACGGCAGCGGCGGCCCCTGGGTCAAGGTCGAACAGTCGATGCAGAAAATCACCGCGTCAGAAACCTACACCGAAGGCCCGCAGCCCTTCCATGAGAAACTCCCCCAGCCGCAGGCCGTCGCCAACTATTACCGCGACATCACCGTCCTGGCCTTCCCCACGCCCGCCGGCAATGCCCGCATTCCCTACCTCGTGGACAAAGCCGCCTATAGTCCGGGTTTGTCGGCCATGCAGGCGCCGGCCTCATGGTCCGAACCCCCGGCCGATGAGGTCATCTCTCCCAGCCAACTCATCGACCTGACCGCCAAAATGGACCAGGACGGCACGCTCACCTGGGACGTCCCGGCGGGCAAATGGACCATCCTGCGCATCGGCCACACCACCACCGGCAAGGAAAACCACCCCACGCCCGCCTCCGGCTCCGGTTTCGAGTGCGACAAGCTGAGTAAGGAAGCCGCCGAGACCCATTTTGCCGGCCTGATGGGCAAGATTATCGACAGGTGCGGGCCGCATGTCGGCAAATCACTGGTTGCCACCCACATCGACAGTTGGGAGAACGGCTCGCAAAACTGGACCCCCAAATTCCGTGAAGAGTTCCAGCAGCGCCGCGGTTACGATCTGATGCCCTTCTTCCCCGTGATGACCGGCCGGATTGTCGGCAACCGCGAAACCTCCGAGCGATTTCTCTGGGACGTGCGGCAGACCGTCAACGAGCTGGTCCTGCAGAACTATGCCGGCCATTTCCGCGAAATGGCCCGCCGGAACGGACTGCGGCTGAGCATTGAACCCTATACCTGGTGCCCGTGCGACGAGCTGGCCTACGGCGGCTGCGCGGATGAACCGATGGGCGAGTTCTGGTCCTGGTGGTTTAATGGGGGCAGAAAATACGGCTTCTCCTTCTCCTGCACCCAGGCCGCCTCCGCCGCCCATATCTATGGCAAAAAAATCGTCGGCGCCGAGGCCTTCACCGCCTGCGATCTGGAACGCTGGCTGGGCCATCCGGCGAATTTCAAGGACCTCGGCGACTGGGCCTTCTGCGAAGGCATCAACCGCTTTGTCTTCCACCGCTACGCCATGCAGCCCTGGCTCCACGTCGCGCCCGGCATGTCGATGGGCCCGTGGGGCCTGCACTACGAACGGACGCAAACCTGGTGGGATATGTCCCGGGGGTGGCATCAGTATCTAGCCCGCTGCCAGCATCTCCTGCGGCAGGGTCTTTTCGTGGCGGATGTCTGTTATCTCGGCGCCGAAGCCTCACCGCAATCGATATACGGCCAAAAGCGATTTCTGGCCAAACCCTCGGATAGCCCCGATCCCGACAATGACCAGTATCCCCGTGATCGGATGGATTATTCTTTCGACCTGTGCTCGGCGGAAGCCCTGCTCACCCGGATGTCGGTTAAGGATAACCGCCTGGTGCTGCCCGACGGCATGAGTTACCGGCTGCTGGTCCTGCCCAATATCGAGACCATGACGCCCAAACTCCTGGCAAAGATCAAAGAACTGGTGGAGGCAGGGGCGGCCGTCGTCGGCTCGCGTCCCTCGAAATCGCCCAGCCTCAGCGATTACCCCGTCTGTGACCGGACCGTTCAGGCCCTGGCCGCCGAACTGTGGGGACCGGGCCAGGCCCCCGTCCAACTGACCGAACGGCAGGTCGGCAAAGGCCGCCTCTTCTGGTCCGCCGCCTTTCAAAGGAAATCGCAGCTTGGCCAGACTGCCAACGAACGATTAGGCTCCGCCCAATGGATCTGGTATCCCGAAGGCAATCCAGCCGCCTCCGCTCCTGCCGGCCGG
>JAKJEP010000453.1 GCA_022705365.1 Planctomycetota bacterium
CGCCATGATTATGATACCTTCGCCCGGCTGGAGCTGCAAAACCGGCAAAAATGTCTCATCCCCCCCTATCACCGGATGGCACGGATCATCCTGCGCGATGAAAAACTGGAAAAGCTGGAAGCGGTATGCCGAAAATTCCGGGAAGATATTGACTCCCTGAATCAATCGCTGCCCACTCCGGTTGAAGTTCGCGGTCCGGTTCCAGCTACCATTTCCCGTATTGAAAATTATCATCGCTGGCAGATTATCCTGAAATCCCAAACCGCCGATTCGATCCAGAAACTGCTCATTGCCATCCGAACCAATCTCCTGCCCACCCTTGCCGTCCAGGCTGTCGTCGATGTCGATCCGGTCAACCTGCTTTAGTCCGCCCCATACCACTGTCTGATTTTATCACGCACCGCCTGCTCGCCTTTGACCGTCATCAAATCCAGTTGCACAGCCTTGCGGTGCGGGTGCCGCCGGCTGTAACGAACGGCGAATTTCCGGAAATACAAAAACGCCTTCCGCCGGGCATACAACTGGGTCACCATATTGAAATGTTTCAGCAAAACTTCCCCCTGTTCCGTCACGCTGGGAGGTTCCGGTTTGGGCCGGCCCCTCAGCAGGCAATCCAGTTCCCGGAAAATCCACGGATTGCCGATCGCCCCCCGCGCAATCGCAACCCCATCCACCCCGCTGCTGCGCAGACGCTCGACCGCCGCCTCCGCCGTCATCAGATCCCCGCTGCCAATTACCGTAATCCGCGGATACCGCCGCTTCACCTCCGCCACCATATCCCAGTCTGCATGACCCTTATATTTCTGATCCACCGTTCGCCCATGTATCACCAGGGCATCAATCCCTTCCTCGCAGGCCCCCTCGTAAATCCGCCGGAAATTTTCCCGCGCCGCTTCCGATCCATCCACCCCAATCCGCAACTTCATCAGTACCGGGCACCGCACCGCCTCCCGCACCCGCCGGTAAATCTCCAGCACCAGCTCCGGCTGATTCAGCAGATACCCCCCCCGCTCCCGCCGCAGTACCTTGGGCGCCGGACAGGCAAAATTCAAGTCGATCAGATCATACCCCGCCGCCTCCAGATTTTTCGCCGCCCGGCTCATCAGTCCGGCGGAACTGCCCATGATCTGCGCCCCCACCGGATGCTCATCCTCCTGCGCGGAAAAATCCGGCCGCTTCAGCACCGTCGGATGCAGCGTCATCTTGTCCAGCATCACGCCGGTAAACGTCAGCGGCGCCCCGAACTCCTTGCCCAGCAGACGCATCGCCCGGTCCGTATAACCGCTCAGCGACGCCTGAAAATAGGGCTTTGACAATTCCAGTGTTCCCAGTCGCAGCATCCTTCGCAATTTCTCCTGTTTTTTACCTGTAATTTTTCAAAATCATATAGCCCCGCTCCCCCTTTTGCAAAATTTTTAATCTCCCCATAATCTTTTTCGGATGTACATCCCCATAAACAGGTGTTCTCCATTGCTCCCCCTTACTCAAGAATACCCCCCAAAACCCGGGCGCTGAAATGAGGTTTTTTACGATGGTTTTGTCCCCTGGACCGATGTCCGCAAGCGATACCGCCCAGGGCCGGTGGAAGGTCAGACGGCGGGAATAGGAGTTGTTTTTTTGAAGGGATTGGACAATAATAAAGGTACGATGAATACAAGAAAGCGAATGCTGGTATGGATTCTGTTGGGTGCGGCTGGGGCAGCGGCAGCGGTTTGGCTGGTGGGGCTGCCCCCGCGGCAGCAAACGCTGTCGGACCAGAAGGAAAGGCCCGGCACGGAGGAAACGGCGAAGCTGCTACAGAATACCGAATGGCCGATGTACCGGGGGAACCCGGCGCTGACGGGGGTGGCGGCGGCAGCGCTGCCGGAGCGGCTGGGGCTGCTGTGGAAATATAAGACGGGGGCGGCGGTGAAATCCTCGGCGGCGATTGAGGGCGGGCAGGTTTATATCGGCTCGGACGATCAGCAGGTATATTGCCTGTCTCTGGCAGACGGGCAGCTCCGCTGGGCCTTTGCCACGGGCGGAGCGGTGGAATCCTCGCCCGGTGTCTGGCAGGGGCGGGTGTATGCCGGGTCGGCGGATATGCATCTGTACGCCATCGACCAGCGGAGCGGGCAGATGGTGTGGAAGTACAAGACCGGGGGGAAGATTCCGGGGGGCGTGAATTATTACCGGAAGGCCGGGGAAAAGGACCCGTGGATCCTTATCGGCAGTTACGATAATATCCTGCATTGCGTGAACGCGGTGACGGGGGCAAAGGTCTGGAGCTATGAGTCGGATTATTACATCAACGGGACGCCGGCGGTGCTGGAGGATAAGGTGGTGTTCGGGGGCTGCGATGCGATTATTCACGTGATTTCGGCGGCGGATGGGCAAGCGATCCGTGCGATCGATGCCGGATCGTACATTGCCGGGTCGGCGGCGCTGGCGGGCGGGCGGGCGTTTGTGGGGAATTATGATTTTGTTTTTATGTGCGCGGACCTGCAAACGGGGCAAATTGCGTGGAGCTATCAGGATCAGGAATATCCGTTCTTTTCGACGGCGGCGGTGACGGAAACGGAGGTGGTGTTCGGCTCGCGGGACAAGCGGCTGCATAGTGTGCGGCGGGACAACGGCCAGCCGCTATGGACCTTTGCCACCCAAGGGGAGGTGGACAGTTCGCCGATTATCTGCGGGGAC
>JAKJEP010000454.1 GCA_022705365.1 Planctomycetota bacterium
CGCCCCCGCCCTGCCCCGATCCCGTCTTTGTTGGTGTCTGTGTACCTTCGCCGCCCTGTTCGTCGCTCCTGGGCAATCCTGGCGCGTTGGGGGTTTCCGATGTTTTCTGAATTTCGGTAGTTTCGCCCTGGGGTAGGCTGGCCGGTGTTGTTGTGCCTAAAAATCGGGCCTCTGTTGCGGGGATTTTCCGGGCCTGTCCTGAATGGGAATTGTTTTTTGATTCGCTCACGGTTTACCTGTCTTTCTTCGGGTCGGCCTGGGCGGGGCAGGTTAGCAGGTAAAAACGAACCTTGCCGCCGCCGGGGCCGCTTGGCGGGCAATTACTCCGCCGTCCCGATTTTCACTATGTTTTAATCAAGATCATTCCAGCATTCTACCTATAGCCCGCCTGATTTCAATCGAAACAGCGGGCCATTTTTCGATAACGGGTATCAGATCGGGGTTTTCCGCCAAGATTTCCGCCAAGAAATGCGCCAAGTCGATTTTCTTGCTTTTCGTAACTGATTGATTTTTCAATGAGATATGATTTTTGACCAGCGGTTTCCTAAACCGCAGGTCGCAGGTTCGAGTCCCGCCGGGCGCAGTGGTATTTTGGACAGGTTTTGGACTTTCCTAACATTTATTGCCAGGCGGTTTTGCTGAGCCAGTCGCATGCCAGCAGGATAAAATCGGAGATATCGGCTGCACCACTGCGGTTCAGGTCGGCGGGCAGTTCCGAACCGGATTGCAGCCAGTAGAAATTCAGGGCGGCAAAATCCTCAAAGGCAACTATAATCAAATAGTATGAGTAAAAATATCGGCATGTATTTGCTGCTGAATGGTGTCCTGTTGAACGGATTCGCAGGGGCCGCCCTGCCCGTCCTGCCCGCGGGGCAAACCGCGGCCGTATTCGGCCGTGGGGATGTCGCGGATGACCTGGCCATCTGGATTGATGAAGCAGATCCCAATCGCAGCACCATAATCGGTATGAGTAAAGCTCGAAAAGGCGGCATCGAAGTCTTCGATTTAAACGGGCAGGAATTGCAGTTTCTACCGATGGGCCGTATCGGCGGTCTGGACCTTCGTCCGTATTTTCTGCTGGGCGGACAGGATGTCTCATTGGTGGCGGCGATTAATCGCAGCAATAATGGTCTGCTGTTTTTTCGTGTGAATCCGGCCAGCCGAATGCTTGAAGATATAACGGCTCAAAGAATTCGTGCCGGTATGCGTGTTTACGGTTGCTGTCTGTACCATAGTCAAGTCAACGATCAGTTTTATTTTATTATTACCTCTCAAAATGGCCAGGTGGAACAATGGCATATCTTTGACAACGGCAGCAACCGGGTGGACGCGGAACGAGTCCGGAGTTTTGATGTCGGCGGAACAACGGAAGGCTGCGTAGCCGATGATGAACTGGGCTGGTTATATATTGCCGAAGAAAACAAAGGGATCTGGAAATATTATGCCGAACCGGATGCCGGTCTCATCCGCCAGAAAGTCGATAAAACCGGTAAAGGGGGCCATCTTGACGCGGATGTCGAAGGATTGGCACTATACTACGGCAATGGAGAGGAAGGTTACCTGCTGGCCTCCAGCCAGGGAAATGATACCTTTGCAATCTACCAGCGACAGGGCTGCAATGATTATCTGGGCAGCTTTCAGATAACGGCGAACGAGGTGCTGGGAATCGACGGCTGTCAGGCTACAGACGGTATTGATGTAACCAGCCATTCCCTTGGGCCGGCCTACCCCGGCGGGCTGTTTGTGGCTCACGACAGCCGCAATACCGGCGGATCCAGCTCGAACTATAAGCTGGTCCCGTGGCAGGCCATTGCTGACGCCATCGAAACCTTGGAACCCACCAGCCATCTTACAGTTACCCGTGCAATTATGAAAACAGATAATATGGCAGGTACTCAAACGGATTCTCTCACGCTTTCCGGGTACCTGTTCCATCTGACCGAAGATGATTTCACCGAAACAAATTCCATCGAATTGAAGATTTCTCTTCCGGATGATTTTACGGTGATATTTCAGGGCAATCTCCCAATAATGCAGGGCAAATTAGACGGCAGTACATTTGGCTACAAATCCCGGACCGGAGAAATTAGTAAGTTGAAAATCGACAGAAACAAAAATACCTTTTTCATACATCTGAAAAATATCGATCTGGCGGGACTGCAAAAACCTTTTCTCTTTGAAATCAGGATTGGCAATTACCAGGGAATTTACCTTTACCCCCCTGCCTCTCCTGGTCTTTCTTGATTTTTCTCTGCATAAAAAACTTGCCGGCTTTTCATGCCGGCAAGTTGAGACGAGTTGTTCGTGCATCGCTTATTGGATCAAGAACTTCCGGAGCTCGATAAATGTTTGCCCATCCATTCTCGCCGGAGCGGATCCACGCGCAACGAAGGGAAATCATCTTTCTTAAATTCTGCTTTTGGATTTCTCTCTTTTCTTTTTCCTTTTCTTTGCATTTCAACATTCTTGGCGGTAATCGCAAGTACCGATTGATCACCAAAAAAATCCAGTGCCAAACATTGTTTTCTCCACCGGCAGGAACGCTTCCCACAGGTCAGACCATCACCGAAACACGTTTCATTACCTTCCGCTTTCTGGACTGCCCAAATAAATTCTACATCCGGCATATCACCCGTCTGGATGCCCATCAAAACTGCCTTGTTTTTTATGGC
>JAKJEP010000455.1 GCA_022705365.1 Planctomycetota bacterium
TGACGGCGTCGAGCACGCGGACGTTTTGCAGGCCGCAGCCGGTGGCGTATTTGAGAGATTCTTCGATGCTCAGGCCGCGGAGAAAGCCGCTGAGCAGGCCGGCGATGGCGGAATCACCGGAGCCGGTGGCGCTGCCAAAATGATCGACCACGAAGGCGGGCGCCCAGAGTTCCCGCCGGGACCAGTTGGCGGGGTCGCCCGGCTGGGCGGCTCCCATACCGGCGAAGGTTTCCTGGGAGGCGGTTTTGATATAGAAGCCGCGGGGGCCGGATTTGAGGGTGACCATTTTGGTGCCGAGGGCGAGAACCTGATCGGCAAGGCGGGAATAATCTTCCGGCGTGAAATAATCGATCAGTTCGGCGTGGTTATGCCGGGCTTTCATTTTCAGGAATCCGTCAGGATCCAGCATATAGTAAGTCTCTTCCACGGAAGGGACATAAATATCCACAAAGGGGAGAATTTTGGCGAGGATTTTTTTCCAGGGGGCCTTGCCGGAGGGGGAGGCCGGGTCAGGCAGGGTCATGTCGCAGGAGGTGGTGGCGCCGGCCTCCCTGGCGATCTGGAAGATACGCTGCAATTCGCTGCCTTCGTCCTCGAACATGCGTTTCATCAGCGGCGGATAGCCGAAATGGAAATGACGGCACTGCCGGATGAGGCCGGGGTCGAGGTCTTTAGCGGTAAAGACATTGTTGGTGCCGGGATTGTGCAGGAAGATGCGGTCGATACCGGGCGGGGCTATAACGACGGTATAGGAACTAGCCTGATCTTTGAGGATGTGGACCCCGTCGGCATTGCCGCTGCGCCGGAGGATGTCGATGATGAGGCGCCCGAACTCATCGTCCCCCACGCAAGCGCAAAAGCAGACCTTGCTGCCGAGGGTTTTCATGTTGATCCCGGTATTGGAGACAGGGCCGCCGGTACTGATTTTGGCCTGTTCGACGTTGACCAGTTTGCCGGGGCGCATGATGTCCCCGATGGTTTTGGCGCCGGTGTCGAGAAAGAGGGGGATAATATCCAGGCACAAGTGGCCGGCGACCATGATATCATAGTTTCGTGACATAGTGACTCCTGGTTTAAACAGAAATTTTTAGAGTTTGAATTTCAAAAGGCCGGAATGACAAGGGCAGGTACGTTCCCGGAGCGGACAGAGGAATGGGGTTTTCTTCCATCATGTCCACCTGTTCGATATGTTTAATGTCCATCGCGAAATTCAGATTGGCCCGGGCGGAACAGCCGGCGGCTTCGTAGAGGCGGATAATCAGGTTGTCGCTATCCTGGGCCTTTTTGACGGTTTCGACGATGACGTTTGGGGCATCGACGGTCAGCAGGCTGAAGGCGGCGGGCAGGGAACCTGTTTGTTTCTGGAGCGGCGTTGCCTGCAGGGGGCAGTTGAGTTCGTAGCCGGCCTGAATTACTTTTCCTTCGATATGGCTGCCGGGGTGGGGGAAGAGGCAGTAGGTGAGCTCGTGCTCGCCGCGATCCGCTTCCTTGCCGGGATAATCAGGGCTGCGGAGCAGGTCCAGGTCCAGGATGTTGCCCAGTACTTTATGGCCGTATTTGCAGTCGTTCAGCAGGGCCACACCGTAGTCCGGCTGGGAGATGTCCAGATATTTATGGGCACAGATTTCGAATTTGGCCAGGTCCCAGGTGGTATTGGCATGGGTGGGGCGTTTGATGCTGCCGAACTGGATTTCACAGGTGGCCTCACGGGCGTGGATGTCCACGGGGAAGGAGGTGCGGAGCATTTTGTGGGTTTCCTGCCAATCGATATGGGTGACAAAATCGAGGCGGCGGCTGCCGTGGGTGAGAATGATGTCCTGGGTGAGTCTGGACTGGCCATAGGTGTATTCCTGATGCAGGATGGCCTGCGGTCCGTCCACATTGGCGGAGGCGGATTGCAGGGTGAAGTAATCCGGTTGGCGGTCGGCGTAGTCCATGGAAAAATCCCAGGCGTCGCCGCGGTCGGGATAAACGGCCAGGCGATTGGCAGAGGCGGCAGCGGGGATGATTTCCCGCTGGGCGGATTTATCGAAAATGGACTGGATGGAACCGTCGGGCGCGAAGGAGACTTTAAGGATGTCATTTTCCAGAACATCTTTTTTGGCGA
This sequence comes from Planctomycetota bacterium, assembly GCA_022705365.1. Taxonomy (GTDB): domain Bacteria; phylum Planctomycetota; class Phycisphaerae; order Sedimentisphaerales; family SM23-30; genus JAKJEP01. The sequence goes on from JAKJEP010000455.1 coordinate 2,108, forward strand.
TGAGATTATTTGGAAGTTTGCCGGCATTGGCAAGATCGATAGTAGTGTAACCCAGCGGTGCGGCTGAGACTCTGGTCCATTGCGGACCGATCTTCAGCCATTCCGTCCGCGGCCAGGAGAGAGAGTTGCTAATCACGGCGGGGTTTTGCAGAGCGGCAGTGTTAATTTTTTCAAAGACAGCCGTTTTGGCTTTATTGGTAAGATCCAAGACCTCGCTGTGCAGGCTGGCATAGCGGGCCAGGGATTCATCATACACCCGTTTAATGGAGGAACCCGGCAGGATGTCGTGGAACTGGTAGAGCAGGATTTCTTTCCAGATTTCGTCGAGCCGGTCGGCGGGGTAATGGGCGTGGACGAGGTTTTGGGCGAGGGCGGCGTTTAGTTCCAGCTCGCGCAGCGCCAGCTCCATCTTTCGATTGAAGCGTTTGCTGCGGGCCTGGGTGGTATAGGTGCCGCGGTGCCGTTCCAGGTAGAGTTCACCGGTCCATTTTTTATATCGATGGGTGTCCTGGTCGATCCGCTGGAAGAATTTATAAGCAGGCTCCTGGATGACCGGGGGC
>JAKJEP010000456.1 GCA_022705365.1 Planctomycetota bacterium
TGATGTGCAGGAAAGGGGGGCCTGGGCCTCGGCATCCCACGTTTTCCCTCGATGGAATGCATTAGGGCCGTCTCTTCGCCGCAGACAAAGGCCCCGGCGCCTTCCTTCAATTCGCAGTGCAGCCGCTGACCGGTCCCGAAGACGTTATTGCCCAGGATCCCGGCCTTCTCGGCGTCCGCCACCGCCTGCTTCATGCGTTTGACGGCCAGGGGATACTCGGCCCGGATATAGACATAGGCCTCATCCGCCCCGATGGCCCGGGCGGCAATCATCAGGCCTTCGATCAGGCTGTGCGGGTTGCCTTCCATGACCGAGCAATTCATGAATGCACCCGGATCGCCTTCGTCCGCGTTGCATATTACGTATTTTTTGACGCTGTTCTGCACGCGGGCGGCTTCCCATTTCCGTCCGGTGGGGAAACCGCCGCCGCCGCGGCCGCGCAGGCCGGAACGGCTGATTTCCTGACAAATGCTTTCGGGCGTCATCTTCGTATAAGCCTTTTTGGCCGCTTCATACCCGCCCATCCGCAGATATTCGTCGAGACTCTCCGGATCCAGATAGCCCACATCCCGCAGAACCACATGTTTCTGCCGGTTGAGGAAGGGAATCTCGGCGGCATTGCGGCAGGTCTCGCTGGTGTCCGGCTTATGATAGAGCAGATGCTCGACAATTTTACCTTCCCCCAGGGTTTGGCGGACGATTTCTTCCACGTCCGACGTTTTCACCCGCATATACAGGATGTTATCCGGCAGGATCGTTACCAGAGGGGCCTGTGAGCACATTCCCTGGCAACCGCTGCGGGTGACCGGAATGTCTCCGTTTTTACTCTCCGATTTAAATTGCACGACCGCTTTGGCGCCCGTGTCGGCGATGCATTTAAAAAAGGCATCGTACACGGCCTGCGAGCCATTGGCCCGGCAGCCCGTGCCATCACATACAATCACCCGCCGGCCCGCCACCTGCGGCAGTTTGATACCTGCTTGCGCTGCTTTGTCTTTTGTAGCTATCATCAGCATGCCTCCTTCTTGGCTGCGGCAACTTGTTCCTGTTTTTGCAGATCCTCAATCAGTTTCACGGCAGCTTCCGGTGTCATCCGGCTGTGTACTTCCCCGTTCACCATCACCACCGGTGCCAGGCCGCAGGCGCCCAGACAGGCGACGGTTTCAAGAGTGAACAGCATGTCCGGCGTGGTTTTTTTCTTTTCCGTAACGCCCAGCTTTTCCCGCAGGGCCTCCAGGATGGGGATCGAATTTTTTACGTGGCAGGCCGTGCCATCGCAGAGCCGGATGACATATTTGCCTTTCGGTTCCAGGGCGAAATAGGTATAAAACGTGGCTACGCCGAACACCCGTGCTGGCGGGATTCCCAGCGCGGTGGCTACATAGTTCAATACCTCCTCAGGCAGATAGCGGTACTCGTCCTGCACCGCCTGAAGAATCGGAATGAGTTTGGACGGCTGACGCTTGTACTTGTCAAGGATCGCGCAGACCGCCTCAAATTTTTGCGACCGGATCGGCCGCGTTTGGGTTGCTTCCATCTTTGGATACTCCGTCTGATAAATTGGGTTGGTTTATATGATCAGCCAGCTTGCGGGATAACGCCGCAAGCGAATAGTACAATTCTTCATTCTGAACGATAATATGTCCGGGTAAACTCAGGCTTACGGGAGAAAAATTCCAGATGGCCCGGATTCCGCCCTCCACCATCATTTCCGCCGTTTTCTGAGCATGTTCGCCCGGAACCGTGATGATCCCGATTAATATGTGCATCCGTTTGGCTAGGTTGGTCATCCGGTCAATCGAGAGCACCGGGTGGCTGTATATTTCCCTGCCGATCTTGGCCGGATCGCTGTCAAAGGCCGCCACGATATGAACGCCATACCTCTTGAGCCGTTCGTATCCCAGCAGGGCGGCGCCCAGATTGCCCGCCCCGGCTAGAAACGCATCATTGACATTGTTCCAGCCCAGGAAATCCTCAATCGCCAGTATCAGCGAAGGAACATGAAATCCCACCCGCGGTTTACCGATGATGCCCGTGGCCTCCAAGTCCTTGCGCACCTGGGTCGGGTCAAAATTCAGGTGCCGGCCGATATCGCTGCAGGAAATGTTCTCGACCTTATTCTCATCATAACTGCGCAGAAGATGGACATAGATGGGCAGGCGCCGCATGGTCGCCTCCGAGATACCGTTCTTGTATTCCATTTCTTTTCTCCGGTTTAATCGAGAAATATATATCGAGAAAATTTTCTCGTATTAAATATAATCCACAATTCGTCCCCTGTCAACTGGTACAAAGAAAAATTTTTACCAAAGAAAAAAAAATTTCACAATTTTCTTAATACATATATGACAATGGTTTACGTTAATTATATAAAATAACAGGGAAAATTTTAGGCAATTGCTGGCATCGGCCTTATGATAGACGCCAGCGTCAAAAGCTCTTCGATCCCTTGTTATTGGGAAGCCAGAGCCGTTTTTGGATGTCAATATCGACTTTTGGCGGTTCCGTCATGATAGAGAGGCTTTTTTGCTCCAGAAAGGTTCTACAGGATGATATGGAAGACGGCCAGGCTGGTTTTGTTTGTTAGTATATGTCTGGCAGTAGGTTATGTTGGATCGATGGCTACGCGGGAGTCGATGGCGGGGTGGTATGCTGGGCTGGCC
>JAKJEP010000457.1:0-1955 GCA_022705365.1 Planctomycetota bacterium
CGGGAACTGATGGAGAAAGGTTTGCGGATTACCTTTGCCAGCCAGCCGGGAGCGGCACTTATACGTTATCAAAAACAATAAGAGTGTTTTACTTTCATGTTTTTTTATATGGAGATGATTATGAAGATGAAAAGTTGTGTACTGGTTCTTTTGATGGTTTTGTTCGGGGCGGCAACCGCCGGGGCGATGGAAATCACCGCCATTACGGTCTTCGGGTGTAACGGGGAAGGAACCCAGGACGGGCATTCGCGGTGGAATTCCGGGCCGGCGGATGGTGCCTGGGACTTGTTTTTCTATGAGGGCGATATCGCCAAAAACGCCGGGCAGGTCAAATGGCTGAACAATCAGGGCGATCATACGTTCAAGATTGCCCCCACGGAAGGCAGCGCCACCTATACGTTTCATTTTGACAGCGACGGTGAGGTGAATGCGTTCGGCCTGAATCTGTTTGGCGACGGTCTTGGTGCGCCGATCCTGTCGGTTTTCGCGCCGGTGAGCAGGGATGCGGCCAAACCGGCGAAGTTCCAGACCAACCGGGCCGGCAATACCATGGGCTGGCCGATGAGCGAGGTACCGGGGGCGGGGACGCTGGTCTTCGAAGGGATCAAGGGGTCCCTGTGGAATTATGAGGAATCCACCGGCGGACAGAAAATAACGATCACCGATTTCAAGGTCTTCACCCCGGCGGCGGCGGGCAATCTGGATTTTGTCGGGCCGGGCGAAACCAGCCCCAGCGGCCAGGCGGATTATGTCGGTCAGATTACGCTGAAAACCGAAAAGGTTTCACCGGCGCCGCAGGACTGGCTATTGTGGGCCAGCACGGTGGCGGAGATCCAGATCGGCTCGAATAATAAGGATGGCAGTTGGAAGGAAAAATTTGACTATCAGAAGGCCAATCCCCCGTTTTCCTTCACGCTGGGTGGAAAATCCTCGAATGAACTATTGAAGAGCTGGAAGTTCAACACCGAGCACAAAAAAGGGCAGCAGGGCCGGATTACCCATACTCTGACCTGGACCGATCCAAAGACGGGACTGGAAGTGCGGTGGGAAGGCGTGGAATACCCCGATTTCAATACCATGGAATGGACGGTGTATCTGGCCAATACCGGCAGCAAAGATACCCCGATGGTAGAAAATCTCAAGGCCCTGGATGCGGACTTCATCCGCAAGCCGGGACAGGAATACCGCCTGCACCACTGGAGCGGGACATTTGTGACGGCAGACGACTATGCGACCAAAAGCACCATACTGGAACCCGGTAAAGAGATGAAATTCCGGCCCGCCGGCGGCCGGACCACCGGGGCGGAATGGCCCTATTATAATCTGGAAACCGGGGACGAAGGAATTATCATTGTGGTAAGCTGGGCCGGTCGCTGGTATGCCGACTTCCAGCGGCAGGATGCCATCAGCCTGAAGGTAACGGCCGGACAGGAGACCACCCATTTCAAGCTGCTGCCGGGCGAGATGATCCGTACCCCGATGATCGTGATGCAGTTCTGGAAAGGCGGCGACTGGATCGATGCCCAGAATACCTGGCGGCAGTGGATGGTGAAGCACAATGTGCCGCGGCCGGGCGGCAAGCTGCCTCCGCTGCCGATGCTGGTGGCGTGCAGCTCGCACCAGTTCGCGGAGATGACCAAGGCGAACGAGAAAAATCAGATCGAGTTTATCGACAGCTACCTGAACAAAGGGCTGAAGCTGGATTACTGGTGGATGGACGCCGGCTGGTATGTCGGGGCCGCCGAAAAATGGTGGCCGTGGACGGGCACCTGGGAAGTGGATCGCAGCCCGAACCGGTTCCCCAACGGCCTGCGAGCCATCAGCGACCATGCCCACAGCAAGGGCGTCAAGATTATCGTCTGGTTCGAGCCGGAGCGTGTGGCCGGCGGGACCTGGCTGACGACGGAACATCCCGAATGGGTGATCGGCGGGGCCGACGGCGGCCTGCTGAACCT
>JAKJEP010000457.1:1992-2221 GCA_022705365.1 Planctomycetota bacterium
AAGATGATAGCCGACGAAGGCATTGACCTCTATCGGCAGGATTACAATATCGATCCGCTGGGTCACTGGCGATCCAATGATACGGAAGACCGCCAGGGGATCACCGAAAACAAATATGTCATGGGGTACCTGGCTTACTGGGACGGCCTGCTGGCCCAGCATCCGGATATGCTGATTGATTCCTGTGCCTCGGGCGGTCACCGGCTGGACCTGGAGACGATGCGGCGGG
>JAKJEP010000457.1:2317-2662 GCA_022705365.1 Planctomycetota bacterium
CGCCGGGCAGGGCGAGAAATCCTACGGCCCGTATGTGCGGCGGAGCAATATGTGCCCCAGCGGCAACGCCGTCTTTGATTTCCGCGTGGAGGTCAACGACGCGCTGATCCAGAAGCTGTATAAGGAATGGCTGGAGGTCGGCAAGTATTATTTCGGCGATTACTATCCGCTGACCCCCTACAATCTCGCGCCGGACGAATGGCTGGGCTGGCAGTTCCATGAACCGGCTAAGGGTGAAGGTTTCGTCCAGGCCTTCCGCCGGGATGGATGTATCTATAAATCGGCGGAACTGAGACTGCGCGGTCTGGAACCCCAGACAACCTATCAGTTGAAAAACTACGATGA
>JAKJEP010000458.1:0-386 GCA_022705365.1 Planctomycetota bacterium
TTGCCTGACAAGCTGCCGGCCGGGCGGCTCCGGGCCATCTTCCTGCACGAGCTGGCCCACATCAAACGCGGCGACCTGTGGGTCAGCCTGATTCAGACGCTGCTGCAGATTGCCTATTTTTACCATCCGCTGCTGTGGCTGGCCAACGCCATCATCCGCCGCCTGCGGGAACAGGCCGTCGATGAGATGGTGCTGGTCGCCCTCGGCGAGCAGGCCGGCGAATACCCCGAAACGCTCCTCGACGTCTCGCGGCTGTCGTTCACGCGACCGGCGCTGAGCCTGCGGCTGATCGGCGTGGTCGAATCCAAATCGACCCTCGCCGCCCGCATCAAACACATCCTATCCCGCCCTTATCCCAAATCCGCCCGACTGGGCCTGGCGGGGCT
>JAKJEP010000458.1:396-2649 GCA_022705365.1 Planctomycetota bacterium
CCATTCTGATCGCGGCGGCGGTCCTGCTGCCGATGGCCAAAGCTACTTACGAGCAGCCCGAATTTATTATCAAAGGTACGGTTACGGACGCCCAGACTGGCCAACCGATCGTCGGGGCTAAAGTCGGCGATAGCCAGAAATACAATGACGGCAAATTTTTCTCCCTTACCGATCCCAACGGCCATTATGAATATAAAACCTGGTACGAAGAACACGGCACCACCGCCGAGGCGACCGGCTACCAAACTCAATCCAAGGGTTTCACTACCAAACTGTTCGGCTCAGAAAAGGAAAAGGTCATTAATTATGAACTGGTACCGGGATACCCCCTCCAGCCAGTATTCTCCGTCATAAATGATCCACGTGCGATTAAGCAAACGATTGCCCAGTTTTTACAATATAGCAGAGAGAACGCGATAGAAAAGGCGAGCGCATGGTGGACAAAATCAACAGATGGCCAAAAAGAGGCCAAAAGCTGGCATGATATATTGATTAAAGAACCTACATGGCAATTTGAAGGCCCCAATGAGATTCTGTTTTATAAGGGTGTTAATGAAGCCTTGGCAGTTTGCAGCGGATTTTCTGTAATTGATGAGATGTCTTTTAAAGAAAATACCGTGATTAAATGGTTTATGGAAAAAAACGAAGCTGAAGAATGGAAAATATGGTCATACGATATCAAACCGGTAAGTGCTTGGAAAAATACCGGCAGAGCCTTACAAATAAAAAGACATCCCGTTAAATTTATTTGGACTCCTCAGTATGAAAATACTGATATGAGTGCAAATCCATTTTCCCCACTCTCCCCAACGGTGTTAACGTCGAACTCATCGGCGTCTGCGAAAGTCACAGTAAAGACAAGCAATGGTGGCGGCCGGATGGAAGTTTACTCGGTACCGCACCTTATGAAGACCAGCCGTTAAGCATCGAACCACATATTGGGCAGAAGACATATGAATTTTGCGTCTATATAAACAGTCGCGACTTTGGATACCGATATGAAATCTTCCAGGCAGGTTTCAATTCCAGTCTCCCCCCTCTGGAAGGTATGAGCACGATGGTCGCTTCTTTGGATAAATCATTAAGGCATACCGGTATGAGAATCGGTATAGCGGCCGGGCCATGGACGACACAGAAAACCAAGCTCATGGACGACAATAATTTTGATGTATTCAGTGCCGGATCTATCGTAGATGATTTTACCTGGACTCCTGTTGTGGAAGATAAGGACGGGAATACGGTTGTAATCCTTTCCTATACCAAAAAATTGGATGATATAAGAGTCGTAGCCATAGACAAGGACGGTCACGAGATGATGGGCCAGGCGAAGGATGGCTCCAATTCTGGACTCGTGACCACGCAAACCGTATTTTCTGTACCATTACGTCAAATCAAAGAATTCCATATTCAATCCCGCCCCTATGAATGGGTCACCTTCCAAAACGTCTCCCTCCAGCCCGGCCAGAAAACGGATGTGCAGGTTGAGATCGAAAATACAAATAATACCACAATCGATGCGAACACCTTATTAAATGATATCACTTCGAATTCCATAAAATTATTCATTCCCGACGAGGACACTAAAAATACCAATGTTGTGCTTGATCTTGCCACAGGCCAGCTTTTACCATTAATAGCCCGAATGCCTCCTGGTTCCGAAAAGGAAAACAGTCAATACTTTAAAAACGCAGGAAAGGGAGATTTGGCATGGGAAGATGGCTATCTTCTTTGTGTTCGCGGGTCACAGGCCTATTCACGGGTTGCTGATGGATTAGTCCCTTTAGTAGCAGAAGAAAGACGCGAAGACCTTACTCTCTACAAAATAGAGACCATCCCATTTTCTCTGATAATCGTAACCGCCGAAGAAAGGAAATTTGATATTACCATTCTTTCTAAAAATAAAAAAGGTGTTGATATTGAGTATCAGGCAATCCAAACCTCTGCCGTTCCCCCTGCAATGGTGGGCACCTGGTTTTTCGATAACCCGGAGGGTGATGACGAACAGATGACCATTTTCCCGGACGGCCGCATCGTCGTCCTTTACAGCAACGGCCACCGCGACGAAACCCGCTTTGAGGATGGCAAAGTCGCTTTGGCGGAATATGGAACTATTGCAGAAATGAAACTTGACCCAACTAAAAAAATTCACCAATATTTTACAGTTGTTACAGTGGATGGTGAACGTCCTATTAAGATTTGGACCCGAATCGATCTCGAACCCCAAACCAAACTACTCCGCCCCCTGACCGAAGC
>JAKJEP010000459.1:0-302 GCA_022705365.1 Planctomycetota bacterium
TCGCTGATCACCACCACGACCGCATCGGTCGCCTTGCTCAGACCGATGGCGGAGCGGTGGCGCGAACCCAAAAGCCGGTCATATTCCCCGTGTTCGGCCAGCGGCAACTGCACCGCAGCCGCCGCCAGTTTGCCCCGCCGGATGACGACCGCCATATCGTGCAGCGGCGAACCGGGCCAGAAGATCGTGTTCAGCAGCGCCGAAGTTACCTTGCCGTCTATGATCGTCCCGCTGCGGATCATATCCCCCAATCCTACCTCCCGCTCCAGGGCAATAATCGCCCCGATCTGGGCCTGGCTCAG
>JAKJEP010000459.1:329-2644 GCA_022705365.1 Planctomycetota bacterium
CCGCCGTATCGACGATCTGCTCGATCACCTGCTCCATTTCCGGCGCGGCCGTGCGGCTCAGCCGGGTCTCGCCCAACTGCATCAAGCCCCGGCGCAGCTCCGACTGAAACGCCACGGCCGCCACCACCAACACCCCCACCAGAAAGGAGTTGAATAAAAATCCGATCCGCTCCAGCTCCAGCTTATTCGTCAGCCAGTTTACCAGCCAGAAACCCAGCAGCAGGAAAACAATGCCTTTCAGCAGTTTCTCCCCCCCGGTTCCCCGCAGAAACCGGATTACCGAATACACCACCATCCCGATCAGCGCCACTTCCAGAACAATGTCGCTGATCGCATACGAATGATACAAATAATCCAGATAATTACGAACTGCCTGCCACATCGTTAATCGCCGTTAAATTCGTCGCCGCGAAACGTCTGGCCCAGATACGCCTTCCGGACCACCGGATCGTTTATTAATTCTTTCGGCTCCCCATAGGCCAAAACGGTACCCTCATTGATGATATACGCATGATCCACCACTTCCAGCGTCCGTTCCACGTTGTGATCGGTAATGAGGATGCTGATGCCCTTCTCCCGCAGGCGGTAAATCTCCCGCTGCAAGTCTTCCACCGCAATCGGATCCACCCCGCTGAACGGCTCGTCCAGCAGAATCAGCGAGGGATTGGTCACCAGCGCCCGGGCAATCTCCAGCTTCCGCCTCTCTCCGCCGCTGAGCAGCCGGGCATGCTGCTTCCGCACCTTTTCCAGGCCGAACTGGCTGATCAGCTCATCCGTCCGCCGGTGCCGGTCCCGCCGCGTCAGACTCATGGTTTCCAGAATCGCCAGCAGATTCTGCTCCACGCTCAGCCGCTGAAACACGCTCGGCTCCTGCGACAGATACCCCATCCCTTGCCGCGCCCGCTGATACATCGGCATCCGGGTAAAATCCCGGCCCTCAAAGACCACCCTCCCCCCGTCCGGCGTGATCATCCCGATGGTCATCCGAAACGTGGTCGTCTTGCCCGCCCCGTTGCGGCCCAGCAGCCCCACGATCTCCCGCTCATGGACCGCAATCGACACCTTGTCCACCACCGTCCGGCCGGAATACCGCTTGACCAGTTCCTGCGTTTCCAACAATTTCATATCCATCTACACATACTCCAGGGGCTAATCGGATTCTCTCCAATTAGATAAGAGCACTATAACCACTTTCCCCATCCACGAAAAGAGCCAAAACCAATAAAAAAAGCCCCATTTACCTGCGGGTAAACCGGGCTTTCGATTTCCGTACCGTAATTCTCATCCTATGATTTCTGGATATCGGTGATTTCCACTTCCAGATACCGCTGGCGATGGCCAATTCGGCTCTGTGAGTTCTTCCGGCGGCGGAAATGCGTCGGGTACAATTTCGGCCCGTCCGCCTGGCCGTTCACCTTGCCGACCACCTTTGCGCCCGCCACCAGCGGCTGGCCGATGAGGGCCGTTTCGCCATCCCGGTATAACAAAACCTTGTCAAAAATCACCTCGGTCTGGCCGTCCGCCAGGGTGCGCATCTCCACGCACAGCGTCTGGCCGGCCTCGACCTTGTACTGTTTACCGCCATCTTCAATTATTGCGTACACGTATATTACTCCTGTAAATTCTGTCAAAAAAGAGTATTATCCAGATTTCCCCGCCTTTGGCAAGCATTTTTTATCTGCAAACCAAAACTCTTATAACCTCTTATGAATAAATATATTATATTTATACACAACGGCAAAAATCTCGATTTTTCACAATTTCTGCTCAGCGGCCCTCATGAAGGCGGCAATATTTTGTCCTCGTTGATGCTGTCAGCTATCCTGCGATGGATGATTTTCAAAGCCCAATATTGCCATAAACCATTTATTATCAACGCAATATGAAATATCTGGTTTTATTGCCAGCCGGTAAAATGTCCGACCAATTTACGACCCATCGTAAATTAGTCTTGACTTTTTTACGATATATCTAATAATGGTCAGCATTATGAAACCCATAAAAAGATTTTACGATACTGTTTTATCCGAACATGTAACCACCCAGCGGCAAATGGCTTTTGTCAGCGGGCCCCGGCAGGTCGGCAAAACCACCACCTGCCGAAATCTCTCCCAAGCCTATTTCAACTGGGATAATACCGATGATCGCTCTCAAATTGTCAAAGGCCCCGCCTTCCTTGCCGAACAGCTGGAACTGGGAAAATTACACAAAAATCCACCGGTTGCCCTCTTTGATGAACTGCATAAATTTAAACGGTGGAAACAATTTTTAAAAGGATTTTTCGATACCTATGCTGACAGGCTCCATATCATCGT
>JAKJEP010000045.1 GCA_022705365.1 Planctomycetota bacterium
TCGCGATGGGTCACCGGAATGCCGGCATAAGCCAGGCCGCCGACGCCGGCGGTTACGCCCGGCACGATGCGAAACGGCACCCGCGCTCGCGCCAGCGCCTGGGCTTCTTCGCCGCCGCGGCCGAATACGAAGGGGTCGCCGCCTTTGAGGCGGACGATGATTTTCGCCTGGGCAGCCTTATCGACCAGGATTTGGTTGATCTGTTCCTGGGGGACGGTGTGGCGGCCGGCTTTTTTGCCGACGTAAATCAACTCGGCCTGGGGGCGGGCGAGTTGGAGCAGGTCCTTGTCCAGCAGGTGGTCATACACGATGACGTCGGCGCGGGTGAGCAGCTCGCGGCCGCGGACGGTAATCAGGCCGGGATCGCCGGGGCCGGCCCCGACCAGATAGACGGTACCAGGTTGATTTTGCGAAACGATTTGTTCCGTTTGATTCATATCAGAAACCTTGTTTGGCAGTATTTACTGGTTTTTTATTTCATCGAGAATTTTTTGGGCGCCCTGCTCGATGAGTTGATCGGCCAGACGTTTGCCCAGGTCTTCCGGCTGATCGATGGCGCCGGTATCCTCGGCGGTAATATAACATACCCCGCATACGTCGGCAATCATGGCTTTGAGGGATAATTTGCCGTTTTCGAGCCGGGCATGGGCACCGATGGGGATCTGGCAGCCGCCCTGCAGGGCAGCCAGGAGGGTTCGTTCGGCGGTGACGGCGGCCCGTGCGGCGGGATCATCCAGCTTTTGGAGCAGGGCGGCCAGGTCCGTATCGTCCTGCCGGATTTGCAGGGCGAGGGCGCCCTGGCCGCAGGCGGGCAGGAATTGCATCGGGTCGAGGCGTTCGGTAATATGGTTTTGCATCTGGATGCGGTTGAGGCCGGCAGCGGCCATGACCAGGGCGTGGGCCGGCCCTTCCTGCCATTTGCGGATGCGGGTGGTTACATTGCCGCGGATATCGAGGACCTGCAAGTCCGGCCGGTGGTGGAGAAGCTGGGCGCGGCGGCGCAGGGAACTGGTCAGGACCACGGCGGCGGCGGGGAGGCGGATTAGGGGCAGGTGATTTTTGCTGAGAAGGACGTCGGCGGGATCCTGACGCGGCGGGATGGCGGCAATCCGCAGGCCGGAGGGGGAAACGGTCGGCAGGTCCTTGAGGCTGTGGACGGCCAGATCGATCCGGCGGGTCAACAGGGCATTTTCGATCTCGCGGGTGAAGAGTCCCTTGTCGCCGATTTTCGAGAGGGCGGTATCGAGGATGATATCGCCCTGGGTCTGGATGGTGAGCAGCTCGGTGTGCAGATCGGGACAGGCTTGCTGGAGGGCCTGCTGGACCCAGCGGGACTGGACCAGGGCCAACTGGCTGCCGCGGGTGCCGATGATAATTTTCTTTTCGATCATGCCAGGCTCGCTATCAAAAACTGTGTTTTTGACCCCCTCCCTTACGGTTGGGGCTGGGATAAGACAAATTTAAAAGTTATCTCTATTTTGCTCTAAATGATTATAGCAGGTTTGGGGAGAAGGGGAATAAAGTTTTTGTTTGCCTGCCATAACCGGATGGTATAATAAGGCCATGTTTAACAAGGTGATGGTTTTAACGGTGTCGGTGGGAGCGGGGCATAACCGGGCGGCGCAGGCGGTGGAGAAGGCGCTGCGGGAAAAGGGTGCGGCGCGGGAGGTGGCGGTGGTCGATGCGCTGGACTATATGTCGAAGGCGTTCCGGACGCTGTATCAGAAGACGTATTTTACCGTGATCCGGAAGCTGCCGGACCTGCACCGGTATTTTTTTGACCAGTTGGACAAGCCCTGGCAGAAGGAGAGGCGGCGGCTGCAGTTTGACAAGGTCAATGCCCGGGCCTTTATCAAGCTGCTGGAGAATGAGCCGCCGGACTTGATTATCTGCACGCATTTTCTGCCGGCGGAGATCGTTTCGTGGATGAAGGCCAAGGAGCGGCTTCGCTGCCCGCAGGCGATCATCGTGACGGATTTTGATGTGCATGCCATGTGGCTGTGCCATCATTATGAGCATTATTTTGTGACGATTGAGGAGGCGAAGGTCCATCTGGAGCAGTTAGGGATACCAGGGGAGAAGATCACGGTTTCGGGGATTCCGATCGATTCGGTGTTTTCGCAGGAGAAGGACAAGCGGCAGATGCGGCTTACGCACGGGCTGGACCCGGAGAAGCCGACGATTCTGCTGTCGGCGGGCGGCTGGGGGCACGGGCCGCTGGAGGCGATGCTGGCGAATCTGACGCAATTGCGGCATCCGGCCCAGGTGGTGGCGATTTGCGGGCGGAATGAGGAGTTGAAGCAGCGGCTGGACCAGATCGCGGCGGCGGTTCCGGCAGAGAGTCCGGTGGTTTTGAAACCGATCGGGTTCACCACGGAGATGGACGAGTATATGTCGGCGGCGGATATTCTGCTGGGGGCGACGGGCGGGCTGACGGTGTCGGAGGCGCTGGCGAAGGGGCTGGCGTTTGTGGTTATGAATCCGCTGCGGGGGCAGGAGGAGCGGAATTCGGATCATCTGCTGGAGCAGGGGGCGGCAATCCGGTGCAACAATCTGCCGACGCTGGCGTACAAGATCGATACCCTGCTGGATGACCCGGCGCGGCTGGCGGCGATGCAGGCCAGCGCCCGGCGGATTTCGCATCCGCAGGCGGCGCGGACGATTGTGGAAACGGTCCAGGCATGGCAATAAAAAAAGGGTGTGCCGCTTTGCGGGATCAGTTTTTTTGATAGGGCTTTACTGGTAGATCATGTTGCGGGGGACGGCGGCGGCGGAGATGGTGCGGCTAAGGCCTTCCTGGGTTACCATGAAGCGCATTTCGACCTGGGAGAGCTTCTGGCCGGTGACCGAGCCGGAGAGAATATCTCCCTGTTCACTGGTAGCGGTGAAGATTTGCTCCCCTACCGTAACGGGATAGACATTATCGACGAGCACGAACCAGTCGGTGCTGCCGTCCAGGTTGACTTTTAGCTGCTTATCCGCCTCCACATAGCGGTAGATAACCGCACGGCCGTCGGCATCGACGAGGGAGCATTCCGTGCCGTCGGAGCTGATGTCGATGGTATCGACATCCGGGTCGTTCCAGGCGGAGCGAATCGTTGCGCTCATCTGGTAGAGGGCGTTGCGGGCGGAGACGCTGACGGTGGCCAGGTCATGATTGACCTTGTAGCTTTTGAAGGCGGCGTCGAAAGCGACGGCGGTGGCCGTGAGCAGGAGAGCCATGATGGTAATCGAGAGCAGCACCTCGATCAGGGACAGGCCGGCTGAACGGCGCTGCCGGGTGCAGGTGAACTTACTATTTTTTTTAGTTTTCATAAGGTACTATAACTCCACATAACTATTCCCATCGGAGAGAATAACAATAGGGGTCTGAATCCCGCTGGGCAGCATTTTGTCCGGGTCGGGTGTAATATGAATGACCCCAACATCGCCGGGTTCGGTGGTTTCGGAGCCGCCGTCTCCCAGGGTAGCGCCGACATTGGTCACATAGCCGGAGGTGTAGGAGGTGGTGTCGCTCATGGAAATAATGGTGCCATGGATTTCGGCATTGCCGCGGATATCGACGATCCCGCCGACGATGGCGCCGGTAAGCTGGTTGGTATCCCCTTCCACGGGATTGGTATTGCCCAGGTTGACATTAAAGTGCGGGGCCAGGATGGTGGCTTCCGGTACGGAGGAATTATTTTGAAACGTCGCAGAACCGGTAAAATACAGGCAATTTTTCTTCCACCAGTTAGAATTCAGCGCCTGGGGGACATTGGTTATAATGGTTCCGTTGAAGGTGCAATTATCAAAGCGGATATTATTGTAGGTGCTGGCGGTTGAGGTGGGGCCGCTGGTGCTGCAATCAACATAAAGAACCTCTTCAAAGGTACAGTTTTTGAACAAGGCCTGGGTGCCGGCGGCCACCCTAACATTCCGCAGGGTTTTATTTTCATATTTATAGCGCGTCAGCGTTTGGCTGCCGCTGACGGCCTGGCCACAATTGCCTGCTGCGTGCGGAAAATATTCCGTAACCGTAGGTACGCCCGTCTTGCCCAGGATACCGTCGGCAATTAACGAAGCCGTACCGGAACGTATGGTGGTGGGGATGGCCGCTTTATAGGCCGAAGTATCATAATCGGCTATATCCATACCGGGCATGTCCATATCCTGCTGGCCATAATTGATTCCCTCGTGATAGCCCTGGACCTCATCTTCGGTGCTATAGACGCGGTCGCCGTTTTCATCGAAGACGGGATTGCCGTCTTCATCGAGGGTTTCCATCTGCCAGGACTGGGCCAGGACCTGGTCGAGGGTCAGGACGGTGTTAATGGTGCCGTTGATGTGGGAATCGGCGGTGACGTTAAAGGGCGAGAGGTCCACGCGGTCCCAGGAACTGAAGATATCGCCATCGACGGTGCAATCGCCGGTAAGCCACAGGCGGCCCCGGCCCGCGATGGCATATTGGAGAACACTGCTGTTTTTCTGGATGGGGAAGGAGAGGCGGACGGTGCGGCTGAGCTGATCCTGGAAGCCGGTGCTGGTAACGATCATGCGGTGCGGATTGTCTTCATCCCCGGCTACGAATTCAAAACGCAGGGAAAAGGGTGCCGT
Organism: Planctomycetota bacterium; assembly: GCA_022705365.1. Taxonomy (GTDB): domain Bacteria; phylum Planctomycetota; class Phycisphaerae; order Sedimentisphaerales; family SM23-30; genus JAKJEP01. The sequence goes on from JAKJEP010000045.1 coordinate 4,597, forward strand.
ACCGTCGCTGACATACCCAATTGCCCCGCTGGCCGGGACCTGAAGCAATCCGGCACTCAAATCCTGATAGATCCCCTGGCCGGCCAGGATCGGGGAGCCGTCCAGGAGCGTCTGGACATGGGTGACGAAATAGCCGAAGGAACTAGCCGCTTCCTCCGCGGTGACGGTATTCCGGGGTGAGTAGGCGGCGGCCGGCGGTACATAAGAGTTTACCAGATACCGGGCGTACTGCAGGCCGGATTCGGCGGCGGCCTGGGCCAGGACCAGATCCCGATGGTTGCGGGACATCTGTACGTTCATATTACTCATGGCGGTAAAGGAAATCGCCAATACCGAAAAGAGAGTTACAAAAATGATCGCCAGTACGGAACTGCCTCCGCGACATGACCGTTTTATGGTTTTCATGCCAGCAGTCCTTTCTTTCCCCTAAGAGAATCACAAGTTTTTCCTAATTTCATATACCCTTCCCAAACGCCTATCGTACACTTTCGCTTAGCCCTGTTTATCTGGAACGCAGCCAGCTTATCTGGGTCAACGGCTGGCCGTTGCGGGAGACGGCCGCCGTGAGAAGCAGGCCGTCGGGATCCGGTCCGACATAAACGGTTAAATCATCGGGATTGACCGGCTGGACAATGAGCTGCTGCTGGAAATTCTGCAGGCCGGCCACCGGCGTGCCGTTGGCATCGACGCCGTTAAAAGGGCCGGTATCCATCAGCAGCAGGTCCTCATAATTGACATAATCGGTCATGGAGCGGATTTCGTTGGCCAGGAAGACGGCTTTGGAAAGGCCGTCGCCGTAGTCATTGACGTTGGTGCCCGCCGTGAACACCTGCATGAGGGCGACGACTCCCAGGCCGATAATCATGATGGCGTACACCGACTCCATTAAGGTAAAACCCGATTGCCGCGAGGTCCGAATGATTTTGAGCCGTTTCATTTTTTTCACCTTATCTAACCAGACTGGACAATTTAAAGATCGGCAGAATAATACTCATGGCGATGAAACCGACAATCACACCCATCAAGACGATCATCAGCGGTTCGATCATGGCGGTTACCGCGCGAATGACGTTTTTCAGTTCTTTCTGGTAAAATTCACTGATATCGCAGAGGACATCGGCCAGTTTTCCGCTTTCCTCGCCGCTGCCGATCATCTGCACCACCCCTTTGGGCAGCAGCGGACATTTCTGCAGGGGCGCGGAAATCTTTTTCCCCTGTTTGACCGACACGAATACCTGATGCCACATCCGCTTGAAGAGAACATTGCCGGAGATATTGGCGGTAATGCTGATGGTATCCAGCATGGGCACGCCGGCGTTGACCAGTTCTCCCATGGTATGCATGCTGCGGGAAATATAGAGGCAGCGGCATAATTTTTTGAAAATCGGCAGGGTCAATTTGGTGCGATCCCACCAGGTGCGGCCCAGGGTGGTATGGATAAACCAGAAAAAGGACCAAACCAGGGCCACGGCGCCGCCGATGAACAGATACCAATAGGATCGCATGGTGGCGCTGAGGAAGAGAATCACTTTGGTGGGGGCGGGCAGGGCGGCTTCCTTTCCCTGGAAGATCACGACGAATTTCGGCAGCACAAAGGTGAGAAGGAAAACCGTGGTGGAGATTGCCATCACGCCGATAATAATGGGGTAGATCATGGCGCCGCGAACCTGGGCCCGGGTTTCAATCTGCTGGCCCTGGTATTCGGCAATGCGTTCCAGCATGGTTCCGAAGGCACCGGAGAGTTCCGAGGCCCGGACCATGTTGACATACAAGGGGCTGAATATTTTGGGATACTTGACCAGCGATTCCGAGAACGGTTTGCCGGCTTCGACATCCCGCTTGATCTGATTGACGATGGTGCGGAATTTGGGATTGTCGATTTGTTCGGAAATGCCTTCCAGGGCGGCCCGGATACTGATACCGGCTTTGATCATGACCGCCAACTGGCGGGTAAAATTCAAGACATCCTTGGCGGACGGCCCGGTTTGAATATTCAGCGCCAACAGGCCCTGCAGACCCTTTCCTTTTTCCTTCACGGCTTCCGACAAGGCAAGAATGTAGGCTCCCTGGCTCCGCAGCGAGAGAATGGCAGCAGAATTGTTTTCCGCGGCCATTACACCGGTGGTTACCTGACCATTGGGTTGTCTTATTTCATAGCGATAATTCGGCATAGCAAATTCCTGCGCCAGTATGTCTGGCTGTCTTTTTTCTACGAACTAGTTCTGATTCCCTGAACGGTAATGCAGCCTCCTCTAGGCACACAAAGCATGATTGAGCTTATCGGGGAACGCCGCGTGGGCCAGCGCATCCTCTCGAGAAATCTGTCCATTGAAATACAACTGCGTGATGCTGGTATCGAGGGTCTGCATCCCCATGCTGCGGGAGGTTTCAATCACGTTGGGGATTTCAAAAATCCGGTTTTCGCGGATGCAGTTCCGGACCGCCGGTGTACAAAGCATCAATTCGACGCCGGGAACCATGCCGGGCATATCCGTGCGTTTGAACAAACTTTGGCTGATCACCGCCTGCAGGGTATTGGCGAGCATGGAGCGAATCTGGTTCTGCTGCTCGCTGGGATAAATATCGATGATACGCTCGATGGTCTGGGAGGCGTTGATGGTATGCAGGGTGCTGAGGACCAGGTGGCCGGTTTCCGCGGCGGTGATGGCGGCGGAGGTGGTTTCCAGGTCGCGCATTTCGCCGACGAGGATCACATCCGGGTCTTGCCGCAGGGCATGGCGCAAGCCGGAGGCAAACGACGGGCAGTCATCGCCGATTTCCCGCTGTTCGATGGCGCATTTGTGGCTGGTGAGCACATATTCGACCGGGTCTTCCAGGGTAATAATATGTTTGCGATAGATCTTGTTCATGGCGTCGATCATGCTGGCCATGGTGGTGCTTTTGCCGGAGCCGGTGTCCCCGGTGACCAGAACCAGGCCGCGGGGCAGCCGGATCAAATCCGCCACCGCCTGGGGAAGATTCAATTTGTCGATGGTCAGAACCTGATCCGGGATGGCACGGAAGGCAATGGCGATGGCCCCGCGCTGGAAGTGGGAGTTGACACGGAAACGACCCTTGCCGGGCACTTCCGTGGAAAAATCATGATCCCGTTTTTTCAGGAACTCCTGGTAGCGTTGTTCGGAGATCATTTCTTTGAGCATTTCCTCGGCGCCCTCGGGGGTCACGACCGGGAAATCGGTTTCCTGCAAAACAGTATGAATACGCAACAGAGGCGGGGAATTCACCATGACGTGAATATCCGAAGCTCCGCAATTTAAACCGGTTAACAGCAATTCCTGTAAAAATGACACAGTGGTCTCCTTTTCCAGCCTGTTTCGGCTGGATTTACTATTTTATATGGTACACTCGGTGACACGCATGACTTCATCGATGGTGGTCATACCTGATCTGACTTTATTGAAACCATCTTCCCGCAAGGTGGTCATGCCGCGTTCCTTGCACATCCGGCGCAGTTCCGTTACGTTGGGATTGCCGGTGATGACATCGCGGTATTTATCATCAATGACCAGCAATTCGTACAATCCGATTCGTCCCTGGTAGCCGGTATGGCGGCAATGTTCACAGCCGGCCCCATGGAAGAGGTTATCCCGGTTAAATCCGAACATTTCCATATAGCCGGCCTCTTCGGGCTTCGGCTCATAGGGTTGTTTGCAATGCGGACAGATTTTCCGGACCAGCCGCTGGGCCAGCACGGCATTGGTGGAAGCGGCGATGAGATACGATTCGATCCCGATATTAATCAATCGGGTAATACTGCTGGGGGCGTCATTCGTATGGAGGGTGGATAGGACCAGGTGGCCGGTCAGGGAGGCCTGCACGGCGATCCGGGCGGTTTCCGCATCGCGGATTTCTCCAACCATGATGACGTCAGGGTCCTGCCGCAGGAGAGAACGCAGGGCGGCGGAAAAGGTCATCCCGATGCGTTCGTGCACCTGGACCTGGGTAATGCCTTCGAGCTGATATTCGACCGGATCTTCCACGGTCGATACGTTCAAGCTGCGGATATCCATGGTGCGCAGGGCGGAGTACAGCGTTGTGCTTTTTCCGGAGCCGGTCGGACCGGTCACCAGAATGATGCCGTGGGGCTGGTGAATCTGATGATTCAGGATTTCCAGGGTGTTGGGATCGAAACCCAGATCCGTCATGCTGCGTTTGGTTGTACCGGTATCCAGGATACGAATAACGACTTTTTCGCCATGCGAGGACGGCAGGGTAGAAACCCGCATATCCACATTCCGGCCGTGAATCGAGACCCGGATGCGGCCGTCCTGCGGCAGGCGGCGTTCGGCGATATCGAGGTTGGCCATAATTTTGATACGCGAAACAATGGGGGCATGCATATTATACGGCGGATTGACCGTTTCAAACAGGACCCCATCGATCCGGTAGCGGAGGCGCAGCTTTTTGTCGCCCGGTTCGATATGGATATCGGAGGCCCCCTCTTTTACCGCGTTGAAAATGATATAATTCACGAATTTGATAATGGGCGATTCGCCGGCAATCCGCTCCATATCGGCGATATCTTCATCCTCGGTATCGACCACCTCGACATCATTTTCTTCGATGTTTTTGATGATATCGTCCACCTGATAATCGGTGCCGCTGTCGGCGGCGTTCAGGTCCTGCAGAATGGTTTTGATGTCTTCCGACGGACAGATTCGGACCGCCAGGGGTTTCCCGGTCTTCCGTTTGACTTCGTCCAGCAAAAAGACGTTGGTCGGATCGGTGGTGGCGACTACCAGTTTATCCCCTTCCAGGCCCAGGGGAATGATTTGATGCTGTTCCATATACAGCTTATCGAGCAGCCCGAAGACCTTCATATCCATCTGATCGCGCGTCACGCGAACAAACGGAACTCCATACTGCTCGGCCAGGCAGGCCATCAGATTGGCCTCGCTGATGACTCCCATTTCCAGAAGAATCTGTCCCAGCCGTTTCCGCGGGGTTTTCCGGTGGATGGAACGGGCCTGCTCCATCTGTTCGCTGCTGATATGGCCCAATTCACACAGGCGATCTTCCAGGGCGGTGGGGCGGGCGGCCTGGGAATTTTCTTCCGGCTGCCAGAGATCGCTGAGAACAGGATTCTGCGAACCGGCCGGGACTTCCGGCAGAAGTTCCGACTCCGGTACCGGAGTTTGCGCCATAAAGTCTTTCAATTCCTTGGTATTAAACATAGTGAGCTTCTTTGTATTCGGCCGTCTTACATTTCCAAAGCAAATTCGGTGTCGGACGCTACCAGAATGACCTTATTGTCTTCAATGGCCTTGATGGTAAAGATTTCCCCTACCGGCTGGCCGGCCTTGTAGATTTCGCCGTTGATCAGGCAGGTGGCGCCCTTGGTGCCTTTCAGAATGGATTGCAGCTTTAACTGCCCCAGTTTGGTCTGGGCTTCCCGCAGGAGCCGTTCTTTTTCCCGCTGGAGGGCCTTTTCATCCACCTTGCCTGTTTCCTCCTTCTTCTCGGCGGCATGGCAAAACGGATTCTTCTGGAGTTCATCCACGGCGACCTGCTGTTTGGCGGGATATTCATAAAAGGCCTGCACCATTTCCGTAGTATCCTTAAACAAATTCTTCGCCTGATTCTGTTCTTCTTTGTTGACCAGTTTCTTCAGTGCCTCATCGACCTGGGCTTCTATGGCCTTTTCCTCGGCCGTCGCTTCTTTGGGCTTTTGCTTGATTCCGAATAGATACATCACGCCCACCCCGACCGCGCAGGTGACCAGCAGAAAGATGGTACCCTTATTGAGATTGGTCTTTTTTTTACTGCCGAATTCGGATTCGGTGATATCGCCCATCGACAAATCGCTGGGAAGGGTGTTTCCCCAGGCGGATTCGGGCGTGGTTTCGTTTTTCAGCTCATGATTCAATTTGTCTTTATTCATTTTTGATTCCCTGTACAGAAGTAAACCGGTTCCCTTTAGCTGGCGGTACTTTCCTTATCGAAGTAGATACTTAACATAAAGCTGGCTTCCGTCATTCCCTCTTTCTCCTTGTCTTTTTCCACTTTCATGCTTTTGACGCGGGTGATCCGGGGCATTTTTTCCAGGTCCAGCAGAAATTGATAATAGGCGTCGAAATCGCCATACACATCCATCTGGATCGGCTGTTCCGAATAGGCGGCAAAGGGCAGGGCCTTTTTGGTCTGGAACAGTTTGGTTTCCAGGTGGTGGCTTTCGGCAATCTCGGTGACCCGCGCCAATACTTTATGAATTTCATGCCGGGGGGGCAGCTTGCTTTCAAAATAGGTGACCGCCTCCTGGAGTTTTTTGACTTCCTCATTGAGGTCGTCGATGCCGACCATGGCTTTCCGCAGATTGGTCAGTTTCTGGGATTTGGCCAGAATCTCCGCTTTTTGTTTTTCAATATGGGCATTGGCGGGTTTAAAAACCCAGTAATAGGCCCCAATCGGGATGGCCAGCAGCAAAATCACAAACAGCAATTCTCGAATTCCGAATTTCATAATTTTTTACCTCATACCTGACTGCACAGTAGTACCTGCTCTCATGCGCGCTGCTCACATCCCGCTGATGTGATTGTTTCGCGCCATTTCCACATCCGACTCGCTGGCTTTGGCTTTCGGATCGAGCATAATCATCAGCCGGAACTTCCGCAGCACCTCTTCATTGACCGTATTCTCTTCCGAAAACACCAGGTTCACCTGGCTGAAGAGCGAACACTTATTCAGATTGGCGATAAATTGAGCGACCTGCATATCCGAAGGGGCCAGGCCGCTTAATTCCACCTTGGTTTCGTATAGCTGCTGAATCACCTGTTTATCCTCTTCCGGCTCGTCGGCCTTTTTCTTTGAGGCGGCTCTCCGTTTATCCCGCGTTTTGGCGGCATTTTTATCCTCTGTTCGGGTATTGACGGCGGTGGTTTTGGTATCCAGCGTATAATCCAGCAGCGAAACCCCGGTCGGCAGATTGTTGGTGATGGTAGCCAGAAGCAGGGAGCGCGGGACCGGCTCCATCAGGGAGGCGCTGATACTGGCCTTTTGCATCATGGTTTGTTTCTTTTTTTCCAGAAGTTCCATTTGCTTGAGAGAATTATTGGCCTGTACCATCTGCTGGTTCATATCGGCGGCACACTTATCGATCTCTTCCTGTTTTTTGTCCGTAATCAGAAAGCCGCCGGCCACTCCCGCCATCACCAGCAGGAATAAAACCAGGCAGATCACATTGGTCCGGTGCTGGGCCTTTTTTTCCACATAATCTTCGGGGAGAAAATTTACTTTATTGCTCATACTTGCTCCTGTTTACGGTTTGCCACACTCAGCCGGCGTCCACTCCGCCCAGGCTTAATCCGAAGGCCACGGCCCAGTCCGAATGGGTTTCGCCCGGCGGGACGTCGCTATGGCTTCCCGTGCGGCTTTGCGGGTCGATACGGCCCAGGGGATCCCCCAATTGGGCGGGCAGCCCCAGATTTCGCGCCAGCTTTTGTGACAACATCCTGTTTTTGGATTGACCGCCCAGAAACACCACGTTCCGGATCGGTTCGCTGTTAAAGAGTAAATCATGATACCGAATGCACCCGCGGATTTCCTCTGACAGGCAATCCAGCGTTTGCGTAATTATTTCATCCACCCTGGATTGCCGGGAGACCGCATCCGGAGACCATTCGGCGGGATCTGCCGCCACCGCGCAGCCGGAGGAGCCGGCTTTGCTGCCGGCGGCCAGCGCCGCCGCCGGTTTCGGCGGAGACATCTGCGGCTGCAGACGGGTATGATATTGAACGGCCTGAAAATAGTCCACCCCCAGTTTTTCACACAGGGAGCGGCGGATATTTTCGGCGGCAATCCGCACATTGCGGCAGAAAACGATTTTCGTGCCGTGTGCGACCACCACTTTCGTGCAAACATGTCCCAGGTCTATAAACATGGCGGCACTGTGTTTATCCTTGTTTTCCTCGATCAGATGGGCAAAACAGCTTACCAGAGCGCAGGGTTCGACATTCACATAGTCGATTTCCACTTTGGTCCGCTCGATCAAATATAGATGCCTCTCCACCGCTTCGCGGGAAGCGGCCATGAGTATGACTTCCTGTTTGCATTCATTGCTTTCGTAAATTTCGCCGGCGATGACATGGCGCAGCAGAGCCTGGCTGACGTCAAACGGAACCTTATCCCGTGCTTCCCAGGGCAGTGCCTTTTCGGTCTGTGCTTCATCCATTTTGGCCATTCTCATATGCTGCACCAGCATATCACGGGCCGGCAGACAGGTTACTACCCGTTTGCCTTTAAACGGTTTTTCTGCCAGCAATTCCTTGATATTACGGATATACCATTCTTGCAGTTGAGCCGGTTCCTCCTGGATATCATGCGGAACATCCCTTTTTCCGGCGGCGACCAGGCCCAAACCGCTCTCGGTCGTCCGCAGTTGAACCATCTTCAGACTCGAGCTGCCCAGGTCGATGCCTATGGGATATACTTTGTTACGTAAAAATCTCAGCATCCTAAAATGCCTCCTGTATGTTTTTATACAGTTTGCTGAACCATCATCTGATGGGTATAGCGATTCTCCATGGTCCGCATCCTTGCCGGTAATCATGCTGAAAACCCTGTTTTTTCGTGCATAAATCCATTTTTTGTGCCAATTTTGTCTTATCTAGTTTGTCTGCTGTTTCTGTAATCACAAAAAAACTATAAATTACAATAGGGAGAGGGTCAAATGACTTGGGCGATTTAACAGGGATTAAATACCCTCTGGAAAAGTAAAAAGATTGCCTGATTTGAGCAAACGGCACAAACGGCATCACCGGAAAATCCGACCCGTGAAGAAACGATTCCCCAGCCGTTACCATCCCTACCCACCGCAGATTTGGAAATCATTCCCTGCTGCGCTGTTCGTAGAGCTGATGGCAGAAACGGTCGGTCATTCCGGCCAGATAGTCGCAGATGACGCGGTGGCGGCCCTGCTGTTCCAGCCGCTGCTGATAGCGAGGAGGCAATAATGCCGGCTGATCGAGATATCGGGTAAAGAGATAGTTCAATTCGGCCTGGGCTATCTCCCGTGCCCGGCTGACCTGGGGATGGTAATAGACTTTTTCGTAGAGGAACTGCTGCAATTGATTCAGTTGCTGCTGGCGGAGCGGACTGAGGCCGATCATTTTTTCGGGTGCGTTTCGAATCTCGTTGGCGGATTTGGGATTCCCTTGTTGTAACCGCAGGGCGGCCTCCTCGAGGGCATCCAGGTTCAGCAGATCGATCAGGCCCTTGGCACAGCGCAGACGCTGGGCGAAGGGATGGGCCTGCGGATACTGATCCTCTACCTGTTTTTTGATTTCCTGATACAGAGCTATCGCCTGCAAATCCCCTTCCTGAATCAAACCGGCCGCCAGGGCGTCGTCCAGATCATGGGAGTTGTAGGCAATGGCATCGGCCAGGTCGGCGATCTGTCCTTCCAGCGGGGCCTGGCCTGACCCGAATTCCCGGTCAATTTGCGGTTTGTCATATCGGGTTTCATGTTTGGCCAGACACAGCCGGGTTTCCCAGGTCAGATTCAAGCCGCGAAAGGACGGGTAGGGATGTTCCAGATAATCGACAATGCGCAGCGACTGCCGGTTATGCTCGAAGCCGCCGTGGTCCGCCATCAACTCATCGAGTACCGCCTCACCGCAGTGGCCGTAGGGCGGGTGGCCCAGATCATGGGCCAGGGCCACCGCTTCCGCCAGGTCCTCATTTAAGCCGAGAATCCGCGCCAGGGTCCGGGAAATCTGGGCGACTTCCATCGTATGGGTCAGGCGGGTCCGATAATAATCGCTGCCGGTTGCAAAAAAAACCTGGGTCTTGGCCTCCAGCCGGCGGAAGGCCGCACTATGGATAATGCGGTCCCGGTCCCGCTGATAGCAGGTCCGCCAGGGATGTTCCGGTTCAGGATACTGCCGGCCCCGGCTGGCCCGGCTGGTCTGGGCATAGACAGCTAATCGGGCCGATTCCATCTCTTCCTGCTGCTGGCGGCTGCGTAGATAGTTCTGCATCGAATTCTCCCCTTACCGGTTTTTCCCGATTTGTTTTTCCAGTTGCCGGTCCTGCAAGCGGCCCAGTGCCAATTGGGCGGCAATCGCTCCGCACAGACACAGGAACATATCCTTCTGCGCGTCCCAGACATCTCCCTGGGAACCGACAAAGGACTCCGCCCCCTCCTGCAATGCCACGGAAGCCCCCCATTCCACCA
>JAKJEP010000460.1 GCA_022705365.1 Planctomycetota bacterium
TCTTAGCTCTTTCCACCTTCGATCCGTCATACACCGTATCCTCACCAGGGGGATACGATGTTCCTTGGCCATCCCAATCGGAACAAAATTACCCCTTGACAGCAGCTGCAATCTGGATACAATCAGGTAACAGTTTATGGCGTAAGGTGTTATGTTCTAAAAGAAACACAACCGGCGGGAATGGAAATTGAAAAAACTGTTCCTGATTTTGCCACCGGTTCTCGCAGACACGGCTGTGGAATTTTCAAAAAAACGATTCTGGTAATCCTGATGAGGAATCAATCGGCCTTTGCATAAAATACTGGTAAAACAACCCATGATGCGGCGGGTGCTGCTGGGACTGCTTCCCTGTGTCGGCGGGGCAGTCTATTATTTCGGCTGGCGGAGCCTGTTTCTGATAGTCTGGGCCGCCGCCGCGGGTTTTTTCACCGAATATATTTTCACTCGCCAGCGGAAGGAGCCGGTAAGCGAAGCGGTTTTTGTAACCACCACCATCTTCACCCTCATTATGCCCCCGACGGTGCCTCTGTATGTACTGACCCTCGGAGTAGTCTTTGCGGTCATGTTCGCCAAGGAAATATTCGGCGGATTCGGCCGCAATATCTTCAATCCGGCTATGGCCGGCCGATGCTTTGTGTACATTTGTTTTCCGGTGGCCTTGACGGGGACCTGGTCACCGGCGGCGCAGGGATTGTGGGGTGCACTGGACCGCTGGACCACCGCCGCCGGAGCCCAGGCGATTACCGGGGCCACACCCATGACGGACCTGAAGGCCGGCAGACTGATTGTAAGCTCCGATCCCCAGGCATCCTCCCAGGTTCCCTTTTCCATACAAGAGGGAAAAACGGTCCATCTCAAAAGTAGCATTTTTTTCCAGGCGCTGCTGTCCGGCCGTCTCAGCGGCACCATGGGTGTTACCAGTGCGCTGCTGATTCTGATGGGGGGTCTCTATGTCTTTTTCACCCGTACCGCCAACTGGTCCATTATCATTTCGCTCATCGCCAGCTATGCCGTTCTGAATCAGCTTCTTTACTGGGCCGGCGTGCCGCCCGTACCCGGCGCCTGGCCGGCGGTTTTCGGCGGTGGGTTTCTGTTTGCCGCCTTTTTTATGGCGACCGATCCGGTTAGTGCCCCGCGAACACAAACCGCCAAAATCCTGTACGGAATCCTGATCGCAGCCTGTACGGTTGTGATCCGGAATTTTTCCATTTTTAACGGCGGCCTGATGTTCTCCCTGCTGATCGGGAATATGTTTGCACCTATTCTGGACTATCTGGTCCGGATGCGCCAGGCGGGAAAGAAGGCACAGGAGGTGAAACCATGATCCGCGAAAAACGCTGGTTTCCCATCCTCTATATGTTTCTGGTTACCTTTTTTTTCAGTACGCTGATTATCGGCTTTTCCCGGTTCACCGGCCAGCGCGTGGAGGCCAACCGGCAACTGGCGTTTGAAAGTGCCGTTCTGAGTGTTTTGCCGGACTGGTCGCTGCGGCCGGCCAGCCGGTCAGAAATTCACCGGTTGTTCCACGAGAGGATTCGTCCGCCCGATTCCGCGACCGCCGGGGCTTATACCATGTTGCAAAACGGGGAAATTCTTGCCTATATTCTGCCGGTGTCCGGACAGGGTTTCTGGGCTCCGATTCACGGAGTAATCGGCCTTCAGCCGGATGGCCGGACCGTTACGGGGATCGCCTTTTACGAACAGAACGAAACGCCGGGTTTGGGCGCGGAAATAGCCAAAGAATCGTTCCGCCAGCAGTTTTCGGGCCTGAGGATCGCGGAAGAAGGCCCGCCCCTGCGGATCAAACGGCCGGACGCCGCTCTGGAGAAGAATGAGGTCCATGCGGTGACCGGGGCCACCCAAACCAGCACCCGGCTGGAAAAAATCATCAATGCGGCGCTGGCGCAGTGGCGGCAGCAGAAAAGCGGCGCGGCCGCGGAAAAGCAGGACGAAACCCGATGAAAGCGGAAACCAAAAAAATCGCACTGGACGGCCTCTGGCGCAACAATCCGATCGGTATCCAGGTGCTGGGAATTTGCAGTACCCTGGCCGTTACCAATCTGGTGGCCAATACCCTGGTGATGTGTGCGGCGCTGATTTTTACGGTTTCCTTCAGCTCAGCGACCGTTTCTATCCTGCGGCAACTGACCCCGCGGAATATCCGTATGATGGTGGAAACGCTGATTATGGCCTTTTACGTGATTATCGTGGATGTGCTGCTGAAAGCCTATTGGCCGGAAATGAGCCGCAGCCTGGGGCCCTACGTCGGCCTCATCATCACCAACTGTATCGTCATGGGCCGCTGCGAGGCGTATGGCATTGCCAACCCGCCCGGACGTGCGTTTCTCGACGGCTTGTTCCAGGCCCTGGGGTACACGTGCATTCTGCTGTTGATTGCCGCCTTCCGGGAAATTCTGGGTATGGGAACCTTTCTGGGATGGCCGGTCCCCTTCTTCAGCGGACCCCATTGGGACAAATGGATTATCCTGGTGATGCCGCCCGGAGCCTTTTTCGTGCTGGGAATATTACTCTGGATTTTCCGGACCATCCAGTTCCGAAAGGAGAAAACCCGGCCATGAATTTCGGCAGTGAGATTTCTGAGGCTTTTATCGTTTGTATCGCGGCGATTTTCACGCAAAA
>JAKJEP010000461.1 GCA_022705365.1 Planctomycetota bacterium
TGTTCCGGGTGGAAATACGCCGGCGTCTCTACCGCCACCGCCTCCACGCCGCACTCCAGCAGTTTCTTATAACCCGACAAAGTGGTAAACCGCCGCGCAGCCGGAATGGCAAACTTCTCCCCAAAGGCATTCACCCTCTCCTCAAAATAATCCGCCGCCGCCCATAGCTCATACCCGCCGTGTTTGGCAAAAATATCCGCCAGCCACGTCCCCCGGCCCCCGCAGCCGATCAGCCCCAGCTTGATTTTCTCGTTAGCCTCCGCACCGCGAACCCGTTCCGGTTTGATGATCGTAAAGGCAGCCGCCCCCGCCGCTGCGCCCAGGAAATCCCTGCGAGTAATATTCTTTTCCATATTCATCTCCATCTGCAAAAATATTCATCAGAACGACAACAGACACTGCCAGATATACATATACGCCAGCGCCTCGTTGTCTTCCCAGATTTTCTTCACCAGTTCCTCATCCCCGGAAATCGCCTTGATCTCTTTCCGTTTTTCCTCCCACGGAATACAAACTCCCGGCTTGCTTTTCACTTTCTTTTCTTCTGCCATGTTAATACACTCCATACTCCCGCGTAAAATCCGTCATCGCCTTGATATTCTCCACCTTCGCGTCATTCTGCACGATCGCGCTGGCGTCCATAATATACCCGCCTTCCCGCGCCACTCCGTCAATTACCTTTTTACAGTACGCCCGTACCTTCTCCGGCGTCTCAAACGCCAGCAGATAATTCGGTATCCCCCCGCTGATGCAGAATTTATGCCCCAGGGCATCCCGCACCGAAAAAATGTCATCCTGGTCCACATGATAAATAATGCTCTTGTCCGGCAGTTCTGCAAACGCCTGCAAATGATGCCCCCACTTCCCCTCCGCGTAAAACAGCACCTGATGCCCCTGCCGCCACAACTCCTCAATAATCGGTTTCAGCGTCGGCCAGTACAGCTTAGTAAACGTCTCATGCGAAACAAACGGCACACACCCCCGGTGCATCCAGAATCCGACCGGCACGTTCTTCTCCGGGTCCGCCCCCGACAGCGCCACGCTCAGCAGATGCGGCATCAGCGCCTCACAGGCTGCCTGCACCTTCGCCGGCCGTTCCAATATATCCATCGTCAGACCCAGATACCCCCGCAGCTTATCCGCCAATATATCCAGCGGCGCCTTCAAAATCCCCGCAATCGCCGATACCGTCCCGCTCTCCTGCCGCAGCCGCTGGCATTGCGGCCCGAACGCCGTAAAATACCGCAGCATCGCCATCCCCCCCTTGAGAAACGACAAATTGTTCCGGTACGTGCTCGGCTGGCCGATCTCGCAAACATCCTGCGATACCCGCGGCAGCCACACATTGAACAAAAATCCCGTCGGATCCTCGATCAGCCCGTCGTATTCCTCCGGCCGCATAAACGCCTGATCCTCCGGCGGCTCCCGGTACTGAAATCCCGTATCCGGCGGCACATCGATCCCTGGCACCCCGTAATACTTCAGCCCGATGGCCTGCGTCAGCCCCGTCCATACATACACCATATTCGCCACCACCGCGTCCCAGTCAAAATCTGCCGCACATATACACGCCGCCTCAAAGGCTTTGGTAAAATCGTGCGCCACCTCCTGACAGGTAAAACCCGCATACCTGGCCGTAAATTCCGCCACAAACGGCCGGATCGGCACCCGGTCCGGTTTCTCATTCCGCATCGCCGTCACATACCGTTTTAACCGCTGCTGATAGAGTTCTTCCATATCTTGTACCACGCTCACCATAAGAAACTAATTGGATTGCCATACGATACCCCGCATTGTACGCAAAGAACAGCATTTTCTTCTATTGCAATCTCTGCAATTTCTGGTATATTTTCGGCATATGGATCTGGCACGCTTTCAATCCGAATTCCTGAACCGGGTCGATGAAGCCCGCGGCCTTGCCCTGCTGTTCGACAACCTCCCGGAAATCTATCTCTTTGTCAAAAACCGAAAAAGCCAGTTCACCAAAGTCAACCGCTCTCTCCTGCATATGCTGGGCCTCACAGACGAAAGCGAAATGCTGGGCAAAACCGATATGGATTTTTACCCGCCGGAGATGGCCAGCAAATATATCGAGGAAGATCAGCAGGTCATGAAACAGCAAAAGGGCTATACCAACCGTATCTGGCTGGTTCCAGGCCCCGACGGACTGCTGGTATGGTATCTGTGCAGCAAAATCCCCCTGTACTCCCGCTCCGGTAAGGTCATCGGGATCGCCGGCACGCTGCGGGACTACAAGACGGCCGGGGCGGTGCTGGAACCCTATCACGAAATGGCCGATATCATCGAGTATATCACCCGCAAATACGCCGCCAAAATCGAAATTCATCATCTGGCGGAAATGGCCTGCCTTTCGGTCAGCCAGTTTGAGCGGCGGTTCAAAAAATTATTCCAGCTCACCCCCCTCCAATACATCTTGAAAGTGCGAATGCATATGGCTTGCCATTCCCTGGTGCAAAGCAATGCGAGTATTACACAGATTGCCCAGAATTGCGGCTTTTATGACCACAGCTACTTTACGCGGAAATTTGTTAAAATGTTCGGAATGACGCCGAAGAAATATCGCAGCACGCAAACCGCAGCCGAATCCCCCTAGCCCGCATTTCTCACGGG
>JAKJEP010000462.1 GCA_022705365.1 Planctomycetota bacterium
TGTTGCAGAAAAAAAGAAAGTAGGATAGTATAGTGAACACAGCCGCCATAACCTTCAACTACGGCTGGGACACAATCAGTAAATCTATGCTGAAAGTATCTGAAAATCCTCCCATAGTATTCCCGGAATTTTGTTCTCTGGAAGATATGGAATTCCGCTGGTGGGTAGCTCATACTAAATCCCGTAACGAAAAGGCTTTAGCTTGGGATTTGGCCAAATGGAACATCCCCTATTTTCTGCCTCTGGTAGAAAAAGCACACAAACGAAACGGCCGAACCTTCCGTTCCCTGCTGCCGCTTTTTGGCGGATATGTCTTCTTTAACGGCGATGAGGATTCTCGTTATAAAGCCCTGACTACCAACAGAATAGCTCACGTTATTCACGTAGCTAACCAGGCTGGTTTAATCCGGGATCTCTCCCAGATTTATAGAACTATGCAATGCGGTGTACCATTGGATCCGCACCCATATTTAAAACAGGGAGATCGCTGCAAAGTCATCGCCGGTCCCCTCTGCGGTGTGGAAGGTATCTTTTTACAACGTAAAAAACGCTCGAAATTAATATTGCAGGTGGAAATACTGGGGCAGGCGGCGGCGGTGGAAATGGATACCGCGTTGCTGGAGCCGATGGTTTGATTTGAAATATAAGTGTCTGTAATATGGCATTTTATAATAAATCGGCGCGGGTTGCCGACGGGGACGGAGTGCGCATATGCTCATAACTCGTCGAAATTTTATATCAAAAAATGGACGGAACCGCCGAAAGTCGTTATTGACTTCCAAAAACGGCTCTGGCTCCCCAATAACAAGGGGACGACGAGCTTATGACGCTGGCGTCAAAATGAAGTAATTCCGGGAGTATTCCATGAAGCTTAGTGTAGTGGGTGTGGGATATGTGGGTTTGGTGGCAGGGGCCTGTCTGGCCGATGGGGGCA
Source organism: Planctomycetota bacterium (assembly GCA_022705365.1). GTDB lineage: Bacteria > Planctomycetota > Phycisphaerae > Sedimentisphaerales > SM23-30 > JAKJEP01. Next base: position 935 of record JAKJEP010000462.1, read on the forward strand.
ATCATGTCATTGGCGTTGACAATGACCCTGCCAAAATCGATAAGCTAAATCAAGGCGATATCCCCATTTATGAACCGGGTTTGAGTGAAATCATCGAGCGGAATGTCAAGGCCCGTCGTCTGCGTTTTACTACCGATTTATCTGATGCGGTAGCCAATTCCCTGGTGATTATCCTGGCGGTGGGAACACCCCCTAAACCGGACGGTTCCGCCGACCTGTCCGCCGCCCTGGCTGTGGCTGGCGAAATCGGCCGATTGATGGATGGCTACCGGATTATCACCATGAAAAGTACAGTTCCCGTCGGCACTTACAAAAAAATTACCCAGGCCATTGCCGCTCGGACCCATCACCCATTTGATTATGTGAGTAATCCGGAATTTTTGAAGGAAGGTTCCGCCATCGAGGATTTCCTCCGTCCGGACCGGGTAATCATTGGTGCGGATAATCCGGCGGTGGTCGAGATTATGAAGCAGATTTACGCCCCCTTCATGCGGAAAAGCGACCGGATCCTGGTGATGGACCCAGCCAGTGCGGAGATGACCAAATATGCCGCTAACTCCTTGCTGGCTACCAAGATAACGTTTATGAACGAAATCTCCCGCCTCTGTGAAAAGTTCGGGGCGGACGTAGAGCGGGTCCGGGCGGGAGTGGGATCCGACAGTCGGCTGGGTCATTCGTTCCTGTTTCCGGGGGTGGGTTACGGCGGTTCCTGTTTTCCCAAGGATGTCACCGCCCTGATCAGTATGGGCCAGGAGATGGATTGCCCGATGCAGATCGTGGGGGCGGTTCATGAGGCGAATCAGATACAGCGGCAGTGGTTCGGTCGAAAGATTCTGGAATATTTCGGCCCGGAATGCAATAAAACGACGCTGGCGGTATGGGGCCTGGCCTTTAAGGCCAAGACCGATGATGTGCGGGAATCGCCAGCGCTGGCGATTATCCGGATGCTGCTGGAGAAGGGGGTTCAGGTGCGAGCACATGATCCGGAGGCGATGCCCAATACGCTGGCGGAGCTGGATGGGCAGATTACCACCTTTGAGGACAGCTACGCCGCCCTGGAAGGGGCGGATGGTCTGGTGATCTTTACCGATTGGCAGGAGTACCGGACGCCCGATTTCGAGACGATAGCCCAAAAGCTGCGTCGGCCGTTGATTTTTGACGGGCGGAATCTGTACGATCCAAATTTCCTGGCCAAGCAGGGGATCGAATATATCTGTGTCGGCCGACCGAGGGTGATGCCGCGGGGGTGAGGAAATTTCAGCCATAGATATATTCAAACAGGATGCTAAAAAAGAGGACGTGAAGATGGGATATCTATTTATATTGGAGTGAAGAATCCGCGTGTGCAGCAAGTTGCACACCCTGCCATACGGGAATGGTGTTGACCAATCGAAGGAAGAAAAGAGCTACCAACGTGATTACGAACCAGGGTACAAAGGAAGATTTGAAATCCGATCCTGCGCTTGGTGTCTGGGCGGACAGAGCCGATATGCAGGATGTCAGGCAGGTGGTTCGGGCTATTCGTAAGAGGAGGAAACCGCTTGGCGGTGTTATATAGCTTTCTCGGCTGGGCTCGAAAAGACCATGGTGGTTTCGTTAGGGTGCCTGGCTGCGGAATGACAAATAAGCCTCTATTATGTCGGTATTGACCAAAGGTCCTGAAATTTTGCCGCTGGTGGAGGCGGAGAGTGA
>JAKJEP010000463.1 GCA_022705365.1 Planctomycetota bacterium
CCTGAACCGTGAGCAGAGGCGCCGGGGCGTTGGTTTGCCCGTCGTTGCCATATTGCACACGGAAGGTAAAGGTCTCGCCGGGTTCAATTTCATCAGGCAGAACTACCGAACTCCAGACCTGCCCCTGCGCATCGGGATCGGAGCTGGCCGCCACTTCCAGAGCGCCGGTCAGGATAAACTCTTCCGTGGAGCCGTCCCAGGTTGTGCCGTAATAGCGCACATCATACAAACCTGCGTCCACGCCGGCCAGATCGAACGTGGCGTAGATGGTTACCTGCCAGGGCCAAACGTCATCACCCTGCTGCGCAGCCGGCTGAGGAATATCGCCGGGAGGCGAACCGCCGGGAAATTGCATCGTATAGGTGATACTCTCTGCGGCAATGGCTTCGTGGCCGGGCGATTGTAACTCAATGACGCCGTCATGGGAGAGACTTACTGCATGTATAGTTACCGTCACAACCCCGGCATTGTAAACCGTATCCGGCGTTACATTTACTAATCCCGGATCCGGAACGGTAAACTGATCGATGAATTCCTGCTCGGTCATCCATACCGGTTCCTGATCTTCGATCGCTGCCTGATCGCTGTTCCATTCGGCGTCGATGGAATAAACGGAAACAAGGTCTATACTTTCCCAATCGACGCGGACCAGGCTGCTGCTGCCGGTAACCGGATCAAATGAATCGTGCGGAACCTTGAAATAGTAAACATGAGGACCGGGCGTGCCGGCATCTTCGATATCCACGAGCACCGGCCCGAATTCCCGGATGTCAGAGTCGTCCAGGGTTTCGTCAAAGGACCGATAGAGACTGATCTTGAAGGGATCGGTGGTTTCTTTGCCGAGAACCTCATATTCGACGATTACCAGGTCGTTCGCATCCGTCCAGCCGAGGTCTTTGCCGGCAATCCATTTCGTATTGCGTACTATCAGGTCGGTTGGGGCTTCCGGGGCGCTGCCGATGCCGGAGGGCATTTTGCCGCTGGCAATGGTCGTCACCAGGATATTGCCTAATCCCCTGAGGCTGGCTTCAAATTCTTTCCGGATTGCTTCCCGGCCGGCAGCGGTACCGGGATCATACCCCATCCGTTTGAGTTCGTCGGGGTTGTAGAGTTCCAGATAGTCAACCGTGCCTGCCGCGGACGCGGAGGCAAAGTGAGCCTCTTCCAGATAATATTCCAGCGGCAACTTGGACGAGGCCAATTCGCCGATGTTGACGTTTCGCGTCAGGGCTTCGGGATTGTAACGCTGCAGAAATTCAATGCCCTTCCTGATTTCAAAGATATCATAAACCAGAACTTCATTGGTGCCTTTAAAGGACGCAAAGAGATATTTGTTGAATGGTCCTACCGTGATTTCATCGGGCCAGGAATAGGGGACTTGAATAGTGGCGGCGATAAAGCCTTTGGTGTCGGGATTCAGCGGATCGAGGATAATACCGATATTGCCTCCCATGCCGCGATTGGGATCCCGCAGGGGGTCTGCGTATAAAACATCGCCGGCGATTCCGGCTATATCGCCCGTATAGGTGCTGTAGGTATTGTTAAAGAGGACAAAACCTATTTTGCCGTCACGGGTGAAAGCGATGGATTCGGCCGATTCGATGTCAAAGAGGGAGGCATTAACCTGTTGATTTTGTGCATACCAGCCTGCGGATTGATTCACGGCAACGGCACCAGGTAAAATCGGGTCGTATCCGCGTAAATTGGCAGGCAGGGAGAATTCGATCCCCTGCGTATCGGTGTTGATGACGGTATAGCCGGTTTTTTCACTGCCGCGGACGGCAATGGCTACATACGGATCGTCCGTATTCGGGGCAGCGGTAACGCCGAAAGGCTTGGAGCCGGTAGGGATAATCGCTATGGTTTCGTATTCACCTTCCTGTTGTATGTCGTAAACAAAGACATACCCCGGGGTGAAAACGTCATCGCTGCCCCACCAGGGCGCCTGGCCGGGACTGGCGATATAGAGATAGTTGCCGTCGGCGGTAACGTCGATGCCGGTTAGCCCCGTTAACCGGGGAACGGCACCCTGGACCACGTCATGGGCTTGCGCATACCGGTTTACATTCTTTTCCTTCAGATGGGATATATCCGTGCTGAACTCGAACAGGTTGCCGGAAATGCGGTCGGTGGCGAACCCGATCGATTTTTCCGGATGCAGGGTGATATAATTCGGCTGATTGCCAGTCACGATACGCTGGATTCCGGGGATTTCGGAATCGAGATCGATCTCCGTAAGGGTAATGGTGTCGATAATGGAAATAGTGCCTTCGCCGGTGTTGGTGACAAAGGCATACCGGCCGTCGGCGGTAACTTCCACGTCGGTCGGACATTTGCCCACGGGCAGGCGGGCGATCAGGCCGGTTGGATCGGTGCCGGGTACAGGCTCTACATACAGATAAGGATTAATCACACTGACAGTATCTTCCCCGGAATTAACCACATAGACATAATAGGTCGGCGGCAACTGGAAAAAAATCCTGTCGCTAAGCTGCCAGCGCAGGGAGGCGGCCGGATCGATACCCGGCGCAACGACCATATGATCCCGACCGGAGCCGACGCGCACTATATAACCCGGCAGATTCGCCCCGTTGGGTATGGCAACGGTCATCACCGCGCCG
>JAKJEP010000464.1:0-317 GCA_022705365.1 Planctomycetota bacterium
CGAGGATGACCAGATGTTTGAGACCGAGGGAATACCCGATATTTAACAGGATATAAATACTGAGTATCGCTAAAAACCGGGTATTTACCGATAGTGCCAGGGCCAACCCGGCGGCCAGCAGGAGGATGCTTGCCAAACGGCCTGCGAAACAGCCAGCCGGCCGGCGGCGAGGGGGCGATGTTTTTTGACAGGGTGTTTCCGGTCCTCCTGCCGGTCACAGATGTCATTGATCGCATAGACAGCGCTGGAGACCAGGCAGAAGCAGAGGAGAGCCAGCAGGGTATTTTCGCATTTATCGGGATGGATGAACTGGCGGG
>JAKJEP010000464.1:354-2620 GCA_022705365.1 Planctomycetota bacterium
AGCCGTTCTTGACCCATTGAACCGGCCGCATCAGTTCCAGCAGATTTTTTATGTTTTCAATTTTTGCCATAGCCGTCGGGATGGTTGCGGTGCCAGCGCCAGGCGCTTTCGATGATATCGTGCAGGTTTTGATAAGTGGGGGCCCAGCCCAGTTCTTTGCGTAATTTTTCAGAGCCGGCCACCAACCGGGTGGTATCGCCATTGCGCCGGGGGAGATCTTCGCAGGCGATTTTTTGGCCGGTCACTTCTTCAGCGGTCCGGATCACTTCCAGGACCGAATGGCCGGTCCCAGTCCCTATATTATAGATACTGCCCCGGCCGGACGGCATGGCCTCCAGGGCGCGGCGGTGGGCATCGGCCAAATCATCCACGTGGATATAATCCCGGATGCAGGTGCCGTCGGGCGTGGGGTAATCCCTGCCGAAGATGCCGATTTTTTTCCGTTGGCCCAGCGGGACCCGGAGGACCAGGGGAATCAGATGCGTCTCCGGGTCGTGGTCCTCCCCGTAGCGGCCGTCGGGGCTGGCCCCGCAGGCATTGAAATAACGCAGGATGGTATAGCCCAGGCCGTAGGCCCGGGAAAAATCCGCGATGAGCCGCTCGATGGCATATTTACTGAAGGCGTAGGGGCTGTCGGGATTTTTGGGGGAATCCTCCTGGAGGGCGCCTTCGGTGATGGGGGCGTACACAGCGGCCGTGCTGGAGAATACGATTTTTTTGACATCGGCTTCCTGCATGGCCTCCAGCAGCGTCAGGCTGTTGACTATATTGTTGTGATAATACTCCAGCGGCCGTTCGGTCGATTCACCGACACTGATGAAGGCGGCAAAGTGCATGACGGCGTCGATTTTGCGGTCCCGCATGACCTGTACGAGGCGGTTTTTATCGGCCAGCTCGCCGATAATCAGACGCTCGGCGGGCAGAGACTGCCGGTGGCCCTTGATCAGGCTGTCATAGGCGAATACATCGTATCCTTTTGCTAATAAACATCTTACGGCGGAACTGCCCACATAACCGGCCCCGCCGGTTGCTAATACTGGCATACAATATTTTCCTTGGTAAACGCAGGTTTCATTTATGTTAGTATCGTCCTGTATCTCGTTGTAATATAATTAATAACGTTAAAATAACAAGAGTTGTCTGGCGGCAGCCGGAATTTTTTTGACTGTGATAATGGCTTGATTTTCATGGTTCAACCCATCATACTCCGTTTTTCCGAAGCGAAGAAAGGCAAATGGCATTATTTGTCCGCTGATAAGAAAGGATGATGTTATGTTCAATATATATCAGACCAAAGCCGGGACTCACAGCCGTCGGATTCGTATGCCCGAAACCCATCCCAGCGGTGGTAAGAAACTCCCGCACCCGGCGGCCCGGGCGCCCCGGATCTTTGCCGATACCGCCACAATATCCGAGATCAAACCCCTCTATCAAGCCGGCGTAATCAGCGGCGTGACGACCAATCCGACGCTGATGAAGAAGGCTGGGGCCAAAAGCTGGGAGCAGGCCAAGGAGATGGCCAAAGAGCTGATTAAGCTGGTGGCCCCTCATCCGGTGAATCTGGAACTGATCGAGCTGACGGAGGAGGGGATGATTAAACAGGCGCAGGAGCTGGCCTCGTGGGGGGATAATGTGGTCATCAAGGTTCCCATCGGGGGCTATACCGCCGTCAATCCGTCCTTTGATCCGTTTACCGGGCTGAAGGTTGCGCATGCCCTGTGGCAGAAGGATATCAAGGTCAATTGTACCTTGGTGTTCAATTCCACCCAGGCGCTCTGGGCGGCACAGGCGGGGGCCTGTTATGTCAGCCCGTTCCTGGGCCGGCTGGCGGACTATGCCTATAAAAATGATCTGCCCGAGCGCACGCCCGGCAATTCGCTCTACTGGATCGAGGACCACAAGAACGAAAAAGACGACCAGAATGTGTCGAATTCCGAATATGTGGCCAGCGGCGGCGACCGCAAGGACATCGGGCCGCGTCTGATTCAGGAGATTTCGGCGATCTTCACCAATTATGACATTCATACCGAAATCCTGGCCGCCAGCTTCCGCAATTTTTCGCAGTTGACCGAGTGCCTGCTGGCGGGGGCCGACATCCTCACCGTCCCGGCCAATATCCTGCAAAAGGTGGCCGACCACCCCCTGACCAGCGAAGGGATGAAGCGGTTTTACGAGGACTCGAAGGTTTTCGAGAAATAAAACAGGATCAGGTGTTGAACGATGATTATTTTGCATGGAGCCGGATTAGACGGGAAATTTTATCTCT
>JAKJEP010000465.1 GCA_022705365.1 Planctomycetota bacterium
CACCGGTCACTACGCCGCCGCCGCTGGTGCGGGCATTCTGGATCAGGGTAACCGGATGTAAATCAACCACACGGGTGGATAGTTTGCGGTATTCGGCTGGGGTGGGGGGCTGATTTTTATATTTGCCTTCGCGTTTTACCGGGTCGTTGAAGGCCCAGTGCTTGATCTCGCCCTGTCCGCCCTGTAACACGGCACAGCAGATGCCTTCCCAGCTTTGGATATAGGATTTCAGGTCCGCCTTGGGGAAATGGAGGTTTTTTTCCGGCATCCGGAGCGGCTTTTTGATGCGGTTGAAACAAAGCTGGCGGTCCGCTTTGGCAAATGAGAGGGGATGATTCTCATCGGCTTCCCGGCCGTTTATGAACCATTCGTCCATCCCCCAGAAATGGGCGTTTTGCAGGTTCAGGCCCAGTTCGTTCACCAGCCGGGCCACCAGGGGCAACTGCTCCGTCGGCCCGATCGGCCCGCAGATCCCCACCGGGTTATCCGGGGTGGCCTGCTGCCAGGCGGTGATGTATTCGAGGGCTTCCGCCAGGTAGAAATCCTCCAGGGTGTCGTAGAACCTGACCTGGAAGCCTTCGCGTGTGAGGGCCAGCATATCTTTTGGGGTGAGCCGGGCGGCGTCGTTTAGAATTTCGTCATCGAGGGTGGTATAATCCCACCAGGCGGGGGCGAGCATACTGATTTTTCGTGCCATTGTTAAAACTCCCTTCGTTCGTGAACCAGATCGCCTAATTCCTTTTTGAGGATGTTGTCATGCGGGTAGCCATGTCCCAGATGCTGGCGGAAACCCTCGGCGTATTCGCAGGGGAACTTCTGGCCCCGGTTGCGGCCGAATTCCCTCATGGAGTGAACATATTCATCCATGCCGTGGTGGACCCGCAGCCAGTTCCGCTGGCTTTCGTGGCAGCAGAGCATCTTTTCCTTGGTATCGATGACGCCGGTGATATTCACCAGGGTCGAAGGCTCGATGATTTTTCCGAATTTGTCCTTGCCCTCCAGCGGGTCGGCGTAATACAGATAGGGAACCGGCTCAAAGGGTTCGACGCCGTCAAACGGGATGTTCGGGATCCCGCAGGCGAAACAGGCGGTCTGGGCCAGGTGGCTGGCGATCTCGTGGTCGATCATGTAGTCGGAGGGGCTGAGGGTGAAGACCAGCGCCGGCTTTACCTGCCGTACCAGCTCGATGGCCTTCCGCAGCGAGGGTTTGTCATACATGATAAACACATCCTGGCATTCCAGGCAATGGTAGCTGCCGTTCAGTACTTTCGCTCCCTGGGTGGCTTCCGCCCGGCGGATGCGGCTGATTTCCTCGGCATTATACTCCACCGTACCGCAATCGCCGGCGGTCGCCGTGGCGATATGGATCTCCCAGCCTTTTTGGTGAAGGAGTGCCAGGGTTCCGGCACAGGTAAATTCCGCATCATCAGGATGAGCCATTAAACTTAACGCGATTTTTTTCATGATTGCAATTCCTCGTTATCTGAAACAAGTACACTCGCCAATTATTACCGTTCAAGGTGACCCATTATAATCCAATGTGGTTTTTATGCAAGATTGGCACTTCCAGGGAAAATTCAGATCGGCTGGAGTGTTTTTAACCTTTTTGATAGAATAGGTTTACGTTTTGATCGAGAGGCGGCTGTTCCGTGGGACAGCAGAAAACCAACGAAAAATCGGTAAAAAAATTGGTAATTTTACACCCTTTGGATTAAGGTGGCTTTTTATGATGAAAGGATGTTGTAATGAAACAAAGTGGACGTCAGCGTCTAAAGCTCGTCGTCCCCTTGGTATGGGGGGCCAGAGTTGTTTTTGGAAGTCACTATCAACTTTGGACGGTTCGGTTAAGAAAGGATCACGAATGAAAAATGGAATGTTGAATGGGATGGTTGTGCTGATGCTGTTTCAGGTTTTTGCCGTTGCCGAAGCGGCGGAAAGGAAAATCGACCTGAGCATTTCCACCGAGTATTATATGGTCGGGGGATTGTTCATCAATCCGTTTCTGCCGGTGGAAGGCGAGGAGACAACCATAACGGTTCGTGCCAATCTTACGGAAAAAATCGATGGCCCGGTCCCGGCCCAACTGGAAATTCTCGATCGCGGCGGGAAGACTCTGGCCCGGGAACTGCTGCCGCTGACGGTCAGGGAGATCACCAAAGAGATTGATAACCAGCCGGTTACCGAATGGATTGCCGAGGCGGCCTGGAAGTGGTCCAGTGCGACGAATGGCCTTTTCCAGGTCCGAGCCACCCTTGATCCGGAGCAGCAAATCCAGGAGTCCGACGAGAGCAATAACCAGGCGGACATCGACCTGGCCGTCATCATTAAGGATCGCCCGCTGTATTTCCCCTGGTATCAAGAACACCAGCGGCCCATCCGCTGGGGCAATATCGTAACGACGGCCAATTCGAAAGAGCAGCGGGAGTATCTGACTGAGCGGGGCGTCAAGGCCTTGATCTGGCAATATGGGGGGATGCCCTGGACCAATCATGATGGTGTCCGTGATCGGGAGGGAGAAGAAGAGGCCCTCAAACAGATAGAAGAGCATTTCCGGGTCCAATATAGCAATATCCCGGATAACGCGGCGGGCTATGGGATTGACGAGATCGGCGGGT
>JAKJEP010000466.1 GCA_022705365.1 Planctomycetota bacterium
ACTCCTGTACCTTGAACCGGTAATCCCCGCCGTATCCGTTGGTGTAGGTGGTCATATAGGAGGCAATAACCTCATTTTCCGCATTGCACGCCGTAAAGTAGGAATGGTAATGCTCGGACTCCGCCGAATCCTCCAGATCGACTGTATAGCTTGTCTCCTGGGTCGTTGTATTCACAACATATTCGACAAAACCAAAGTCCGTATCACGTAATGTGGTAATCACAAACGCATAGTGGTCCGCTACCGCATCCCACTGATATACCACATGCCGGGAATGTACTGGATACGGATCCGCGGGAGCTGTGGCAAAATCGATCCCGCTGTTATCCCACGGGCTGGTCTGATGGATTATTAATAAGGCGTCGATTGGGTAATCGGCACGCTCCTCCGTTGATAGTTGGGATAAATCAGGATATGCATGGGCACGATAATTCCCCGGCAGGGTACTGGTCGACCCGGTTAGATGATAAATCATACTGACGGTGATCGGCCCCTCCGGCAAATTTCCCACCGTATAAGCACCTGTCAAATTATTGTAGGTATGGGTGAAATCATCAACGGACTGGTTTAGCGTCTCATCCCATACCCAGAACGACGGTTCCATAGCCGTAATCTCCGATAGGGGATTATCATTATAATATACCGTCCCACTGAGCTGCCCCGCCCCGGCGGCCCAGCACGGCGTTATCGCATACCCCCCCGACAAAACGACGAGAACACCTAAAACGCTCGAAATTATGGTTCTTCCGAAATACATGACAAAACTCCTTCAAAAATAAAAATGGCTATTTACCCTGTCGGATTTTTTTCCTTATTCTGTATTATACCCTCTTGCCCACCAACATACAATATCTTTCTTTCTGCCTACTTGACCCCGCCGGAAATCTCCGTTACACTGCTGCCATGAAAACCCAAACCAACATATACGAAAATCCGCTGGCTAGCCGTTATACTTCACCCCGGATGCTCTCCCTGTTTTCCCCCCAGTTTAAGTTTAGCACCTGGCGCAGGTTATGGCTGGCACTGGCCGAAAGCCAGGCCCAGCTTGGCCTTCCTATCACCAAAATTCAGCTTGCCCAGATGCGTGCTCACCTGGATGACATTGACTTTAAGGCGGTCGCCCGCTACGAAAAAAGATTTCGCCATGATGTCATGGCCCACGTCCACACCTTCGGCGATGCCGCCCCCAAGGCCCGGCCCATCATCCACCTGGGCGCCACCAGTGCCTTTGTTGGGGATAACACCGACCTGATTCAAATCCGCCAGGCCCTGAAACTCATTCAGTGCCGCCTGTACCGCGTGATTGAATTGCTGGGGGCCTTTGCCCGGAAATACCGCAGCCTGCCGACCCTGAGCTATACCCATTTTCAGCCCGCCCAGCCGACCACCGTCGGCAAACGGGCCGCTCTCTGGTGCTATGATTTCGTGCTCGATTTTCAGGAAATCATGCATCGGCTCTCCACCATCACCTTTCTCGGCGTGAAAGGCACCACCGGAACCCAGGCCTCCTTTTTGGAACTCTTTAACGGCAATCATAAAAAAGTCCTGCAACTGGAAAAACTCGTCGCCCAAAAAATGGGCTTCGATGAAGTGGCCCCCGTCAGCGGCCAGACTTACAATCGCAAGATCGATGCCAATGTCCTGGCTACCCTTTGCGGCATCGCCCAGTCCGCCCATAAAATCTGCAATGACCTTCGCCTCCTGGCGCACCTCAAGCAGATAGAAGAACCCTTCGAGAAGACCCAGATCGGCTCCTCCGCCATGCCCTACAAGCGCAATCCCATGCGCTGCGAGCGGATTACATCCCTGTCCCGTTTTGTCATCAGCCTGGCCTCCTCGCCCGCCATGACCGCCGCCGAGCAGTGGTTCGAGCGGACGCTCGATGATTCCGCCAACAAGCGGTTGTCCGTAGCTGAAGCCTTCCTGGCCGTGGATGCCATCCTGGGTATCCAGGCCAACGTCCTGGATGGTCTGGTTGTTTATCCCCAAGTCATTGCCGCTGCCCTCGCCGCTGAACTGCCTTTCATGGCCACCGAAAATATCCTGATGGCCGCGGTCCAGGCCGGTGGCGACCGCCAGGAACTGCATGAGCAAATCCGCCGGCATAGTATGGAGGCGGCTTCCCAGGTAAAACAGCAGGGCTGCAAAAACGACCTGATCGAACGGCTCCAATCAGACCCGGCCTTTAGCAAAGTGGATTTTGCCGATGTGATGAACGCCAAAAACTATATCGGCCGTGCTCCCCAGCAGGTGGCTGAATTCCTCCGCGAGGTGGTGGCCCCAATCCTGCGAAAATACAAGAAACCATGTCAGATTGAAGATATTGAATTAAAGGTGTAACACGTGATACAGCAATACCAAGCCGATTTTATCGAATTCATGATTCAGGCCGGAGTGCTGACTTTTGGTGATTTCGTTACCAAAAGCGGCCGGAACACGCCCTATTTCATCAATACCGGCAAATACCGCACCGGGGAGCAGCTCACCCAACTGGGCCGGTTCTACGCCGCGGCTCTTATCGAAAACCTCGGTAAAAATTTCGATAATCTTTATGGCCCCGCCTATAAGGGTATTCCGCTGGCGGTT
>JAKJEP010000467.1 GCA_022705365.1 Planctomycetota bacterium
GAAAATCGAAAGTCCGTGAGAAATGCGGGTTAAATCAAATCCACAATGATCAATTTCACCCCGATTTTTTCCAGAGCCTGCCGGTGGGCCGGTTCGATGCGGCTATCGGTTATCAAGCCGTCCACCGTCTTCAGGGATCCGGTTCGGACCAACTGGGTTTTCCCGATTTTAGAGCTGTCGGCCAATATGTAAAACCGCTCAGCCCGCTGGCGGATTTTTTGATGCATATTCGAATAATCCAGATCGCTGTTATAAAGCGTTCCATCCAGCCCAATCCCGTCCGATCCCTCAAAGGCAATATCCGCCGTAAACATATCCAGCACGGTTTCCGCGATCATTCCGGTTAAATCGGCCTGACCCCGGCGCAGCAGCCCCCCCAGCAGGATCGTCTGGATATCCGGGCTGAACTGCAATTCCGAGGCCACCGCCAGACTGGGGGTAATAATTGTGATTTTCTTCATTTCCTTAAGCAGATGCGCCAATTCCAGCGTGGTGGTCCCCGTGTCCAAAATCACCCGATCTCCCGGTTTTACCATCTTCACTGCCTCCCGGGCGAGGGCCTGTTTGGCCGCAATATTGGTTTTCCGGCGGGCCAGAAAATCAAACACAAAATCCATTCGTTCCGCCGGAATCGCCCCGCCATGGGTCCGCTGGACCTGCCCCGAACGTTCCAGCTTGTCCAGATCCCGGCGGATGGTCATTTCGCTGACCGCAAACTGCCGGGCAAGCTCCGCTATGGAGACGGACCGGTCACTCTCCAGCAATTTGCGAATTTGGGATAAACGGGCTTTTCCGGATATTTTTTCCGCCATAAAATCCTTCTGACAAAAATTTCACATAAATAACATAATCTAACAATAATTGAACTATCATTTTTTGTCAACTCTTTTGGCAAAAAGGCCGCTGAAAATCAAAAGTCGGTCAGATATACCGGTTAATCACCCATGTGGCAAACAGAGTTTACGAAATGACATTAGCCCTCCTTTTATCGCTCCCTAACACCCGCTTTGGCAAGTCTTTAGCGAATTCGGGCCGCCTGCCATTCGGGGATAAGAATGGAATCAACCAGACCGGCCCCAACGATCTGGTCCAGGTTGGACTTTACCTCATTTTTTACCGTCTGCAGATGCGGATCATGGATGTTTTGCGGGGCCATCGACGCCAGAATGGACCGGATCCGGTCCTTGATCTGGCTGTTATGATCATACACCATGGATTCAAGTTGTTCTTTTTTTTCCTGTTCCGCTTTGGCAAAAATGCTGGTGGTGATAAAAAATCGCTGTCGATCGGAAGCCCAGTTTTCGACGGACATATTTTTGCATAAGGGGATTTCATTCGTATTCGCGGAAATTCTGGTGCTGCTTTCCCTCGATCCATGCTCCGACTGCCAATAGAACTGAGGCTTTTTTTCCGGTGAAAAAACGATAAATAGCGTTACCAATCCCCCTGCTGCCAGCAGAAAAATGAAAAGAGTGAGAAAAGAGTTTGTTTTCTTTTTTACCGCCTTTTTGGGGGCAGCGGGCACCCGCCTCCAGGAATGAATCTGTCCATATTGTTTTTCCATGTCTATAGTTATCGGAAATCCGGCCCCTTCCTCTTAAAATTGATTGACGAAACTGGTAAAACCAGGGATAATAACTACTTGAAGGAACCGTCAAAAGTCAATATCAACATACAAAAATGGCTCTAGTTCCCCAATAACAAGGGGCCGATGAGTTTTTGACGCTGGCGTCCGATTTGAATTTCTTTTGTCTATCTGAGCAGGTCATGAAAAGTTCGGAATTTTTGCAGAATACCCGAAAAGACACCCAGGCCCTTCTGGATATGGCCCGGGCGCTGGGAACCACCTGTGATCTGGATACGCTGCTGAAAATGGTGGTCGAATATTCCATGGACCTGCTAAACGCGGAGCGGGCCACCTTGTTTTTATACGACCAGGTCCGTCAGGAATTGTACAGCCGGATCGCCGAGGGAACGGGGGAATTCCGAATACCGCTCCATACCGGGATTGCCGGGGCTGCCGCCCGAAATCTGGAGATCGTCAACGTCCCGGACGCCTATGCGGATGACCGGTTTAACCGGGGGATTGATCAGAAAACAGGTTATCGGACGCGGAATATTCTGGCCTGCCCTTTAACGGATTATAACGGTCGCCTGGTAGGTGTGCTTCAGGTGCTCAATAAGAGGCAGGGTTCTTTTACCTCCGACGATATCGCCCTGGCGACGGCCCTGTCAGCCCAGGCTGGAGTGGCCTTGCAGCGGGCCTATTTGCTCAATGAGTTTCTGGAAAAACAACGGCTCGATCAGGCGATGCAGATTGCTCATGAGATTCAGGAAAAACTGCTGCCTCGCGTAGCGCCCCAGATTGCGGGATTTGACATTGCCTGCTGGAACCGGCCCTGTGACGCCATCGGGGGTGATTTTTGCGATTTTGTCGAACTTGGCAATAATCGGCTGGTAGTTACCTTCGGTGATGTCAGCGGGCACGGGGTCGGCCCGGCCCTGATCTCCTGTGCCACCCGTGCCATGCTGCGGGCTTTGAGCAGCCAGGGGGATCCGATCGACCGGGTTATGCAGCAGGTGAA
>JAKJEP010000468.1 GCA_022705365.1 Planctomycetota bacterium
CCGGTGGCATCCGCCAGGTCCTTGCGCAGCAATCCCAGTTGCCGGAAGGCGTCCCGGAGGTTCTCCGCCGTTTCCGGCGTTGTCCGCGCAAGGGCCTGGTTCAGGCAGGATTGATAATACCGCAGCACCCCGCGGCACAGCCGTTCACCCCGCTGGAGGTCCTGCAGGTGCGGGTACAACCGGGTATCGCCGAAGCGCTCCTTCCAGTCTGTCCCCGGATACCATTCCATGTACCGGAGCAGATCTTCGATCGCCCCTTTTACGATCGTCAGATAGGAATCCGATAAGGTTACCAGGCGAGTCAGATTCTCCAGGGCCGCTGCGCGGGGCCGGTCGGCGTAGAATTCCAACTGCTGCCGGCAGCCGCCGGCCTGCTGCAGGAGCCGGATTTGCGTAACCTCCAGCATCCAGTCCAGCAGGTCCGTCTGATTCTCGTCGAGCATTTTTTGCAGCAGCGGCGAAAGGGACGGCGGGGAACCGGCCGCGTCCGGGTTTTCCGGACGGGCGGCGGGGGAGAAGAGTTTTAACTCCTCGCTGGCGGACAAAATCATTTTATCATACAGGGAAACCAGTTGTTCCAGAACGGCCGCCTGGTCCGCCGCGGGGTCCTTCCGCTGCAGCCTGAGCTGATAGAGCCGGCATTTTGCGCGGATGGTTTCGTCCAGCCCTTCCGGATGTTCCTGCACATGCCGGATATACAACTCGTACATCTGCCGCGTTTCCAGTTCCCGCAGCAGTTTTTTATGATCCGATTCCGAGAGGCTTTCGGCCCGTGCCAGGGCCGCCGATCCCAGAAGGCTCAAAGCCGCCAGAAGCAATTGGAGCAAAAGGGAACTTCTAAAAACAAGATTTTCAAAGGGGGAAACAGTGTTTTTGACCCCCTCCCTCACGGTCGGGGCTTGGATAAGGCATTTAGAGGTTGCCATTATACGGAAGTGGTTCATGCTACTGTACCGCGGCGAAAATAATGGTATGGGCGTTGATCTGCCAGATCGCATCATACGTTTTTACCACATGATCCCATTTGGTATGTTCGGTGGGCAGGATTTTAATCGGGTCGTCCAGCCGGCGGCCCTGGTCGCTGAGCACCGTTTGCAATTTCCGGCTGAGGGCGTCGAACGTTTCCGCCTGCGGTTCGATGAGTATGGCCGGCTGCGGCCCGATCTGAATCCGGCAGCCCCCGTCCGCCTGGCTGGTTACCCGCAGCAGCAGCGGCTCCATCTCCATCTGGCGGCCATGCACAATCTGGCGGGGCAGTTCCGCCGGCAGAAAACCTTCCTTGCTGCGGAAGTTTGCCGACAGCAGGAAAAAAATCAGCAGCAGAAATACTACGTCGATCATCGGCACCATCTGTAATTGCATCCGCCTGGTGGCCTGCCGTTGCCATCGCAGGGGGGAATAACTTTGTTCCTTATGCAAACTCATTCTAGACTTTGACTCCCCATACCGGTCTTGTCTATCTGGTTTCCGCTATAAGCCGCCAATTGCACCTTGCGAATCTGGGCCCGCGAAAGAGCCAGCAGGGCCTTTTGCACCTGGCCATAGGAGAGGCCCTTGTCCGCCCGCAGATAGATCAGCGCATTCTCTTTCCGTTTCGCCTCTGTCGCGATCTGCCGGGATATTTCCTCGATCAACCGCTGCGGTTCCTGACGATATACCTCCTGCTGGGGATCGTATTCCCTGGCCCGCACCGCATACAAAACCTCCGGATTCCCGCCGGCACTGGCGGCTTTCGGAAACACGGAAACCGTAATGGCATTACGGTCCAGATTCTCCGGTACGATAGCGGCAGCACAGTCGTCGGGGATGACCAGTTTGTAATTTTCCTGAACGATATACTGGCAGGCCAGCATGAAAAAAATAATCAGCAGAAAGACCACGTCAATCATGGATGTCATATTAAACTGCGGTTCGCTGTGAAATCGGTTGGTATATTTGCTCTTTATCATCTTTTATGGTTTCGAAATAACGAAGAATCGGTCAGGGATTCGGATGGATATTTCGCAGCAGGTTTTCCGCGAATACGGCAATTTCGGCCACGAGCGAATCAATCCGGTTTCTCAAAGAACCATAAGCCGCCAGGGCGGGGATTGCTATGATCAGGCCCCACCAAGTGGTTACCAGGGCTACCGAGATGCCGCCGGCCAGGTCCGCCGGTTCCGGCTGGCCGCCTTTCACGACAATTTGATTAAACGCGTCAATCATCCCCCACACCGTGCCGAACAAGCCGACCATCGGGGCCACATTACCCAGAATATTTAGCCATTCGATCTTGCGCAGCAGATGGGTCGTTTCCTGTTCCATCATTTCCGCCATGCCGTTTTCCATGGCGGCCCGGCCGTTTTCGATTCCGCCAGCCCCACAAATAAGGCCCGGGACAGCATACTGCCTTCATTCCGCAAAAAGTCCATCGCTTTCTGAAATTGCGACTCCTCCAAAAGTTGCTGGGATTCCTTCTCCACGGCGGGCGGGAGGAGCTTGCTGCGCCGGATTTCCAGAAAATACTGGATGATCAGGCTAACCGTTAGCAGGG
>JAKJEP010000469.1 GCA_022705365.1 Planctomycetota bacterium
GTGTCCCGTCAGATATGCCACCGGCTCGTGCTGCCCGCAGCGCTTGACCAGCCCGCGAAACTCCGCCAACTGCTCGGCACTGGGCTGATAGTCGAAATCCGTATAGAGCCTGATCCGCTGCCAGTTCAATACATGCGCCAGCAGCAGCTCCGCGCACAGCCGCGACTGCTCCACCTCCGCCTTGCCCAGATAATCCGCCGTCCACTCCAGCAGACGCTTGTTGGTCCATTCCGTTTTCGACTGAGTATTCATGGTCATGCCGTACTAGATAACACAATTTGCCAAAAAAGCAAGCCGCACCCGGCGGCTTGCAGTAATCCCTTGAAATACAAATGGTTATGTTCGATTCCTTACGCCAGTTTCCCGATCCGGTCCATGGCCTCCAGCACATTTTCCTTTTGCCCGAACGCCGACAAACGCAGAAATCCTTCGCCCGCCGGTCCGAAACCCGCCCCCGGCGTGCTCACCACATGGGCCTCTTTAAGCAGCATATCGAAGTATTCCCAGCTATTGGTACCATTGGGCGTCTTCACCCAGATATATGGGGCATTCACCCCGCCATAGACACAATAGCCGAACTGTTCCATGCTCGTACGGATGATCCGGGCGTTCTCCATATAATAATCCACCAGCGCCCGCACCTGCCTCTTGCCCGCCGCCGAATACGCCGCCTCCGTCGCCCGCTGCACCGGATACGACACCCCGTTGAACTTGGTCGTCTGCCGCCGGTGCCAGATCGGATTCACCGCCACCTTCTCCCCCGCCCGGGTATAAGCGTGCAACTCCTGCGGCACCACCGCATAGGCACACCGGGTCCCGGTGAATCCAGCCGTCTTGGAATAACTGCGGAATTCGATTGCCACTTCCTTCGCCCCGGGAATCTCATAAATCGAATGCGGAATCGCCGCATCCGTGATAAACGCCTCATACGCCGCGTCAAACAGGATGATTGCCTTATTCGCCCGGGCATACTCCACCCACCGGCCCAGCGCCTCTTTCGTCGCCACCGCCCCGGTCGGGTTATTCGGATAACATAAATAAATCAAATCCACCGGCTCACGCGGCGGCTCCGGCGTGAACTGGTTCGCCGGCGTACAGGGCAGATAGACGATTCCTTCGTAGCAGCCCTGGCTGTTCTGCGGGCCGGTCCGCCCGGCCATCACGTTGGTATCCACATACACCGGATACACCGGGTCCGTCACCGCGATGGTGTTCTCCAGCCCGAAAATCTCCTGAATATTGCCCGTATCGCATTTCGAGCCATCGCTGATAAAGACTTCGTTGGCCTTCAGTTCCACCCCGCGCAGCCGGAAATCATTTTCGATCACCGCCTGAATCAGAAAATCATACCCCTGCTCCGGCCCGTACCCTTTGAAGGTCTTGGCCTCCGCCATTTCCGCCACCGCCTTGTGAAACGCCTCGATCACCGCCGCCGGCAGCGGCAGCGTCACATCGCCGATCCCCAGCCGGATGATCCGCACCTGCGGATTCTCTTTCTGATACGCCGCCACCCGCCGCGAGATCTCCGGAAACAAATACCCCGCCTTCAACTTCATAAAATTCTCATTAATCGTAATCATACCTGCCGCATCTTCTCCATATTCTCTTGTCATTCCAGCGCACACACGTACCGCCGGCCTCTGGCCGGCTCTTGTCATTCCCGCGCAGGCGGGAATCCATCTTCGCTTTCCGAACCAGTCTGGTAGGGTATGCTCTGCATACCATCTTCTCTACCGTTCCTTCGCACGCACGTACCGCCGGCCTCTGGCCGGCCTTTGTCATTCCCGCGCAGGCGGGAATCCATCTTCTCTGGTTAATAGAATAATCGCTTAAAATGATATTTGCAAGAATTGTTTAATCGCCCCGCAACCGGCATGGGTGGCAGCGTCTGTTTGCAGAACAGGCGATGGTTTTATCCCCCAAAAACGCCCCCGCCTTTGGCGGCAGGGTGGCACCTTCCTGCCGTAGGCAGGGAGGTGTTCTTCTTGGTTTGCAGTCCGACCGTGAGGGAGGGAATCAAAACGGTTGTTTGGATTTTGAATATGTAATTGTAGATATTCTCTAAAATTTCATGATGTCTTTCTCATGAAACCGAATCCAGCGGATCGCCTCCGCCAGCCCGGTTGCGTTCTGCGGGAATTTCTGCCCCGTGATCTGGCAGAAACTCCGCAGCGCCGGCATCTGCTGGATCCCCCCGGCGCAGACCAGCCGAACCACATACGGCAGCCCGTGCTTGTCTCCCATGGCCGCCAGCGCCTCCGCCGCCGCCAGGCACACCTCATACCGGCGGTCCCCCAGCAGGTCGTACAACTGCCGTTTGGCCGCGTGCGCCCGCAGCCGCCCCAGCGCCCGGCACGCCTCCGCCCGCACCCCCGGTTCCGCATCGCCTGCCTGTTTGGCGATCGCCGCCTGGGCGGCACTGCCCCCGACCCCCGCCAGATTGCGAATCGCCCCTTTGCGCACCTCCGGATCGGCATTGCCCAGCAGCCGGATAATATTCAGAACCTCCCCGCCCGGCCGGCGCATCCCCA
>JAKJEP010000046.1 GCA_022705365.1 Planctomycetota bacterium
ATGAGGTGAAGAAGGCATATCTGCTGGCGGACAAAAACACCAAGTTGAAGGTTTCCGTGGAAGGAAACCATGTCATCGTTACCTTGCCGGAAAAAGCCCTTGATCCGATTGATACGGTAGTTGTTTTGGAAGTGAAGGGTGAACCGGAAGTAATCGTACCTGTCGAAAAGTAGTGACAGATAATAGGAAACGGTGATGACACCAAAACGTTTTATCCTTGCTTCTTTGGCGCTGGCCTTGACCATCTCGTGTGGATACGCAGCGGATACTCCGAAATGGGCTGCTCCGTGGATTGGTCTGCCGACGGGGGAGAAAGAGACTAACGTTTGGTACTGCTACCGAAAATCCTTTTCTCTTCCCGAAGTTCCCAACTCCGCCGTTGCCAAAATAGCGGTGGATTCCAAGTACTGGCTCTGGATTAACAGCCAACTGGCGGTCTTTGAAGGCGGATTGAAAAGAGGGCCTACTCCCCACGATACCTACTATGACGAAGTGGACCTGACAAAATATCTAACCTCAGGTCCGAATTGCATCGCAGTTTTGCTCTGGTACTTTGGAAAAGACGGTTTTTCCCACAAAAGCAGCGGCCAGGCCGGTTTGCTTTTTGAGGCAGACATCGACGGAACCATTTTGTCCAGCGACCGCTCCTGGAAAATAAAACGACATGAAGCCTATGGCGATACCCAGCCGCCGCATCCGAATTACCGTTTATCGGAATCGAACATCCATTTTGATGCCCAAAAAGACCTGATCGGCTGGTATCTGCCCGACTACGACGACAACGACTGGCAGGAATCGCAGGAATTCGGTATCCCGCCAGTTGCACCCTGGAATCAGTTATGGAAACGCCCGATCCCGTTATGGAAAGACTACGGCTTGCAGGATTATCCCGGTTCTCCTTCTTTGCCGTTGGTCAGTACCGGCCAAACGGTCATCTGCAAATTGCCGCAGAATCTCTCCATTACCCCTTACCTGAAAATCGATGCGCCTGCCGGCCTGACCATCGGTATCGAAACGGATACCTATATCACCAGCGCCCAATATACCCTGCGCAGCGAATACGTTACCCGGCAGGGATTGCAGGAATTTGAGTCGCTCGGTTACCTTACCGGCCATGCGGTTCACTATACCATTCCGGAAGGGGTGAAAATACTTGAACTGAAATACCGCCAGACCCGTTACCATACCGAATTCACCGGTTCGTTTGAATGTGATGACCCATTCTATAATACCTTATGGCTCAAGTCCCGCAACACTATGATTCTGAATATGCGAGACTGCTTTCAGGACTGTCCCGAGCGCGAAAGAGCGCAGTGGTGGGCCGATGCCGTTAATATCCTCGGACAGACATTTTATAGCTGCGATACCGACAGCCACGCCTTGACACGCAAAGCCATCAGCAACCTTGTGGAGTGGCAAAAGCCGGACAAGGTTTTATTCGAACCGGTTCCCGCCGGCAACTGGGACAAGGAACTACCCCAGCGATTACTGACCTCAATCGGCCGATATGGTTTTTGGACCTATTATTTCTATACCGGCGATGTCGAAACCATGCGGCAGGCCTATCCTCATGTTCGCGATTACCTCTCTCTCTGGCAGCTCGGACCTGACGGTCTGGTTACTTACAGAACAGGTGACTGGGACTGGACCGACTGGGGCGAAAACTTCGATTCCGTTGCCATTGCCAACGTCTGGTATTACCTGGCCCTGGAATCAGCCGCGGAAATGGCGCTGTTGGCCAACCAGCCAAATGATGTGGATGAATACCACGCGAAAATGCAGAGCGTGAAAAAAAGTTTCAATCAAATTTTCTGGAAGGGAAACGAATACCGGTCGCCGCACTATACCGGGCCAACCGATGACCGGGCCAACGCCCTGGCTATGGTGGCTGGAATAGCGGAACCGGATCAGTGGCCGAAAATCCGGCAGGTATTGAATCAGCAGCTTCATGCCAGCCCGTATATGGAAAAGTATGTGCTGGAAGCCTTTTTCCGGATGCATCATGCACAGGACGGCCTTGCCCGCATGAAAAAACGTTATACCCCGATGGTCGATTCTGATACCACCACTTTATGGGAGGTATGGAATCGGCAGGAATGGGGGGGATGCAGCTTGAATCACGGCTGGTCCGGCGGCCCGTTGATGTTGCTTTCCCAATATGTGGCCGGTATTGCTCCGGAAAAGGCGGGCTTCGACTCGTACCATGTATTCCCACAGATGGGACATTTGCAATCGATTGAAGCTGCCGTTCCCACGGTGAAAGGGTTGATCAAAGTATCTCTCAAACGCAGCGAAAAGGAATTTTCCCTTACCTTGCTTTCTCCGCCGGGAACCACGGCGCTGATCGGCATTCCCAAAGATGCGGTAAAAGACATGGATCTCATTCAGGCGAACAGCAGAACGATCTGGCAGCGGGATTCAGAAATAAATGCGATAGAAGGTTTGACGGTTGAAGGATATGATGAATATTACTATAGATTTTCAGCCGCTCCCGGCTCATGGCACTTTATAGCTATTGCCAGGTAACGAAACCCTTTAAAGGGTTTTACCATGACCAGCCAGATAAAAAATGGAACCGCTTTGCGGTGTTGTTTAAATAGTTTTCCCGGCTGTGCTCAATGACACAGCGGGCTGTGTAGTGCATCAAGAAAAACGCGAAAGGAGTTATGCAATGCAAACGAAATGGATCCGTAACATGATGAAAGGTCTGGTACTAGCCGTTCTAATGATGGATGTGCTTTCCTGTGCGAATTCCCGGCAGGAAGCGGCTGTGGACCCTTTTAAGGAGACGCCCCAGCAGCGCGATGCCCGCATGGAATGGTGGCGGGAGGCACGGTTCGGGATGTTTATTCACTGGGGGCTGTATGCCGTGCCCGGCGGGGTTTGGAACGGGCAGGAAGTACCCAGTGCCGGGGAGTGGATCATGTTCAGCGGGAAGATCCCGGTGGCCGAATATGAGCCGCTGGTGCAGCAGTTCAATCCCGTCCAGTTCAACGCCAAAGAGTGGGTCCAAATTGCCAAAGAGGCCGGCATGAAGTATATCGTCCTGACCAGCAAACATCACGACGGTTTCTGCCTGTTCGATTCGCAATATACCGACTACGATATCATGTCCACCCCCTTTAAAAGGGACATCATTAAGGAACTCTCCGACGAATGCCACAAGCAGGGGCTTAAAATCTGCTGGTACCATTCGATTATGGACTGGCATCACCCGGATTACCTGCCGAGGCGAGAATGGGACCAGCGGCCTGCCGATCAGGCGGACTTCAACCGCTATATCACCTACCTGAAAAATGAGCTTACCGAACTGGTCACTAAATACGGCGACATCGGCGTTTTGTGGTTCGACGGGGAATGGGAGAACACCTGGACCGAAGCGATGGCCAAGGATGTGTACGCCTTTTTGCGTAATCTGCAGGGGGATATCATTATCAACAACCGGATCAGCAAAGGCCGCGGCGGGATGACCGCCGAGGCATCTTTTCCGGGGATTTCGGCACGCCGGAACAGGAACTGCCCGCCACCGGGATGGCCGGGGCGGACTGGGAAACCTGCATGACGATGAACGATACCTGGGGATTCAAGAAAAACGATCATAACTGGAAATCGCCGGAGACGCTGATCCGCCAGTTGGTCGATGCCTCCAGCAAAGGCGGCAACTATCTGCTGAACGTCGGGCCGACACCGGATGGACTGATCCCCTCACCCAGCGTCGAACGTCTGGAGGCGATGGGTAAATGGATGAAAGTAAATAGCGAGAGCATCTATGGCAGCAGCGCCAGCGTCTTTCCGAAGCTGGCCTGGGGCCGCTGCACCGTGAAGCCGGGCAGGCTCTATTTGCATGTTTTCGACTGGCCGGCGGACGGTAAGCTGGAAGTGCCGGGCCTGAAAAACAAGGTCAAAAAGGCATATCTGCTGGCCGATAAAAAGGCCCGCCTGCAGGTCACGCCCGGCGAGGATAGCCAGATCGTTTCCCTGCCCGCGACCGCTCCTGATCCTATCGCCAGCGTCGTAGTTCTGGAGATTGAAGGCCAGCCGGAGGTAGCCGCGGCGGCTTCCCTCCGTCAGGGCAGCGACGGCGTGGTTACGCTCGTGGCTGCGGACGCCATCGTACATGGCCAGACCGCGAAATTGGAAACGGGAGGCAACCGCGACAGCATCGGCTTCTGGACCAACCCGGCTGATTTTGTCACCTGGGATTTTAAATTGAAACAGCCGGGAACCTATACTGTGGAGATCACCTACGCCTGTGAAAACGGCTCCGGCGGCAGCCAGTATCGTATTCTGGTCGGCGATCAGAAACTGGACGGGACCATCATGGAGACCGGCTCCTGGGGCGACTTTATTACCGAAACTGCCGGGAAAATCACCCTGGCTCAGCCGGGTGTGCATCAGCTCCAGGTCAAACCCGTCCAGAAACCCGGCCTGGCGGTGATGAACCTGCGTGCCGTGATATTAAAACCGTAAAAAATATTTGGCAATTAAATCCATTGTGCAAGGAAATATGGTCTGTACGTATCTTCGGAGTCATTGATGAAAAAAAGCCTGTTATTACTGGTATTGCTTTTCGGATTATTGGAAATGGGCTGTGAGTCCATGCTGGCAAAAAAGATTGCCGTCAAAGGTTTACGCTGTGAGTATCGCATCAATCCCCTGGGAATTGACATCCGTCAGCCGCGGCTTAGCTGGATTCTGGAATCCGCGCAGCGGAATCAGAAACAAACGGCCTATCGGATTCTGGTAGCCGGTAATCCGGACCTTTTGCAAAAGAATCTGGGCGATTTATGGGATAGCGGCCAGGTAAAATCGGACCAGTCCGCCCAGTTGAAATATCAGGGGCAGCCGCTTTCTTCCCTTATGCCGTGTTATTGGAAAGTACAGGTTTGGGATCAACAGGGGGAGGTCTCCGACTGGAGTGAACCGGCCTGCTGGACGATGGGTTTGCTGGAAAAAACCGATTGGCAGGCTCACTGGATCGGCGGGCATATCCCCCCGGATAAACCGGCCGGGATCGAGTATCCGCCCGCGGTCTATCTGCGAAAGGAATTTACCCCGGAGAAGGCTCTCCGGCGGGCGACGGTGTACAGCACGGCGCTGGGATTGTATGAACTGTACATAAACGGGCAGCGCGTGGGAGCGGATTATTTTACGCCCGGCTGGACGCAATATGACAAACGTGTTTATTACCAGGCGTATGATGTTACCGATTTGATCCAGCCGAAACAAGCGAATGCCTTTGGAGCCATTCTAGGCGAAGGCTGGTACGGGCTGCGTCATGCCGGCCGATGGAAAGAACGATTGATGATCCAACTGGAGATGGAATTCACCGATGGAACCCGTCAATTCATTGGGACGGATGATTCTTGGAAGGTAACGGATCAGGGGCCGATCCGGTCCTCGGATATGTTCGATGGGGAATATTACGATGCCCGCCGGGAACTGCCCGGCTGGAATACGGTTGGCTATAACGATGCGGCCTGGAAACCGGCGGTATGCGATAAAGTAAAGGAACTCCCCTGGATTGATGTTACGGAAAAATTCAAAAATGCGGTTCAGGATAATTCCTTGTCGATTACGGCCTCCAACGGAAATTTTGGCGATCCGGCATTTGGCGTGGTGAAAAGTTTGCAGGTCCAATACCGGCTGGGGGAGGAATCTAAATCCGCCGAGATTGCCGAAAATCAGACTTTCGAGGTCCGCGGTACCTCCAGCGGGCCGAAACTGGAAATTATCCAGGCCCGGTACGGTGCGGAAATAGCAGTCCCTGCGGATAATGCCATAATGACCAGCCACCCCGGTGTTCCCGTGCGAAAAATTATGGAGATTAAACCGGTTGCTGTGAGCGAGCCGAAACCCGCCCAGTATGTTTTCAATATGGGCCAGAACATGGTCGGTTGGGTGCGATTGAAGGTGAAAGGGCAGGCCGGAACAAAGGTGGTTTTGCGGTTCGCCGAGATGCTGAATCCGGATGGTACCATCTATACCGAAAATCTGCGGGCCGCCCGATGCACGGATAGCTATACCCTGAAAGGGACCGGTGAAGAAATCTGGGAGCCGCGTTTTACCTTTCATGGATTTCAATATGTCGAGATTACCGGGCTTTCCAAAAAGCCGGATTTGGGTATCCTGACCGGTGTGGTTCTGGCCTCGGATTGCCCCGTTACCGGTTTCTTTGAATGTTCCAACCCCATGCTCAACAAGTTGTACCATAATATCGTCTGGGGGCAGCGGGGCAATTACCTGGAGGTGCCTACCGACTGTCCCCAGCGGGATGAGCGGATGGGCTGGACCGGGGACGCCCAGGTATTTATCCGCACCGGTGCGTACAATATGGATATCGGAGCCTTCTTTACCAGTTGGCTCAATACGCTGAATGACTGTCAGCTTGACAATGGTTCCTACACCGATGTGGCTCCCTGCTATTGGGGTGGAGGGGTCGCCGGGTGGGGTGATGCCGGTATCATCTGCCCCTGGACGCTCTACCAGGTGTATAACGACACCGCGATTATCGAAAACCATTATGAGACAATGGCCCGCTGGATTGAATATCTGAAGGTGAATAGCCAGAATCTGCTCCGGCCGGATTTCGGCTATGGCGACTGGCTCAATGTGAATGCGGAACTGCCCAAAGACGTGATCGCGACCGCCTATTTTGCCTATAGCACCCGGCGAATGGCGGAAATGGCCCGGGCGATTGGCAAAGAGCAGGATGCCCAGGCGTACCAAACCCTCTTTGAGCAGATCAAGGCCGCCTTCCAACAGGCCTATGTAACCGCCGATGGGCGGATCAAAGGGGATACCCAAACGGCCTATGCAATGGCCCTGTATTTTGATTTGCTGCCAACCGAGCTTCAGGCTGCCGCAGCCAGCCATTTAATCGAAAAAATCCAGCAGCGCGACTGGCATCTTTCCACAGGATTCCTGGGTGTAAATCTGCTGCTGCCCACGCTGGAAAAGATCGGCCGGCTTGACGCGGCCTGGCGTCTGCTTACCAACGATACCTATCCCTCCTGGGGTTACTCGATCAAGCACGGCGCGACCACCATTTGGGAACGCTGGGACGGCTGGACCGAGGACAAGGGTTTCCAGGACCCGGCCATGAATTCCTTTAATCATTACGCCTACGGTTCCGCCGGACAATGGATGTTCTCGACCGTGGCC
Organism: Planctomycetota bacterium; assembly: GCA_022705365.1. Taxonomy (GTDB): domain Bacteria; phylum Planctomycetota; class Phycisphaerae; order Sedimentisphaerales; family SM23-30; genus JAKJEP01. The sequence goes on from JAKJEP010000046.1 coordinate 7,165, forward strand.
GGGATCGATACCGACGGCCCCGGTTTTCAGCGTCTCAAAATCCACCCCCAGCCGGGCGGAGGATTGACCTATGCCAAGGCGAGTTATGATAGTATCCAAGGTAAAATCGCTACCGATTGGCGTTTGGAAGACGACCATTTCCAATTGTCCGTAACGATCCCCGCCAATACGACCGCTACCGTCTTGATACCCGCCCAAAATGAAAAGGACGTTACCGAAGGCGGCCAACCCGCCGCTCAGGCGGAGGGTGTAAAATTTCTGCGAATGGAAAACGGCACTGCTCTCTACGAAGTCGGTTCCGGCACGTATCGTTTTATCTCCAAACATTAAATGGTTAATCAGGAAGTCTCTGCAATGAATACAAAAGTTGGATGGCTGAAATGGTTTGGTAGATTTTGGTTGATTTGGCTAGCCGCCGGTTCGTTTTGCCATGCACAAGATGCCGGCACCTCGCCCCTGCTTCTGTGGTATTCCCAGCCGGCGGCGGAATGGGTGGAGGCTCTGCCGGTTGGTAACGGGCGGCTGGGGGCGATGGTCTTCGGGGAGGTCGTGAAAGAGCGAATCCAGTTGAACGAAAACTCCCTCTGGGGCGGCCATAAAATCAACCCCAACAATCCCGAGGCCCTGGCCGCCCTGCCGGAAGTCCGCCGCCTGATCTTCGAAGGGAAAAATTCGGAAGTGACCGCCCTGATCGACGCGAAAATGATGGGCACTCCCAAGACCATCGAGTCGTATCAGACGCTTGGTGATTTGCATCTGGAAACCCCGGCGGCGGAAAATGCCCAAGACTACCGCAGACAATTGGACCTGGATACGGGAATTGTGCAGGTACACTATAAAATTGGTGAAGCGATTTATACCCGCGAAATCTTCGTCACCGCCGTCGATCAGGTGATTGTGGTCCGCTGGACCTGTGACCGGCCGGAGGGCATCCACTTCACCGCTACCCTGACTCGCCCGGAAAACGGTTCGGTCAAAGCCATCGCTGCTGATTCGCTGGCCCTGGAGGGGCAGACGGGACCCGAAGGAATGAAATTCCAGGCACGCCTGAAGGTACTGGCCGAAGGTGGAGCCGTATCTACGGACGGTCAACTGCTGAAAGTCGAAAAAGCCAATGCTGTTACTATTCTTATCGCCGGGGCTACCAATTATGTAAAATGGCACAAGATCGAAGGCGATCCTGCCGTCCTGTGTGAAAATTATATCGCCCAAGCGATGCAGAAGGACTATGCCCGGTTGAAGGAAGATCATGTCAAGGATTATCAAAGTATTTTCCATCGGGTATCTATGGATTTGGGCAAGTCCGACAAGGACCATCTGCCGACCGATGCGCGGCTGAAGGCCTTTCAGACGGATGCCAGCGATCCCGTCCTGATCGCCCTCTACTTTCAGTTCGGCCGCTACCTGCTGCTGTCGTCCTCCCGTCCCGGCGGCCTGCCTGCCAATCTCCAGGGCCTGTGGAACGAGCATATCCAGGCCCCCTGGGACAGCGATTACCACCTTAACATCAACATCCAGATGAATTATTGGCCCGCCGAGGTGTGCAATCTCTCCGAGTGCCATCTGCCGCTGGTCGATCTGACGGAATCACTCGTGGAGCCGGGCCGCGAAACCGCCAAGATTCACTACGGCTGCCGGGGCTGGGTCGCCCACCATATCACCGACATCTGGGGCTTTACCGTCCCCGCCGACGGCGCTTGTTATGGCTTCTGGCCGATGGGGTCTGCCTGGCTCTGCCAGCACCTTTACGAACACTATCTCTTCACCCAGGATATCGACTACCTCCGCCAGCGGGCCTATCCGGTCATGAAAGAGGCTGCCCGCTTCCTGCTGGATGATCTGGTGGAAGTGCCCGAGGGAATCCGGATGGCCGGCCGCCTGGTAACCAATCCCTCCTACTCGCCCGAAAACAGCTTCCGTATGGCCGACGGCACCAATGGCTTCTTTACCTACGGTTCGACGATGGACCTTATGATTATCCACGATCTGTTCACCAACTGCCTAGAGGCCGCCGCAGTCCTGGCTCCGGATGCCGGCTTCGATGCTGAATTTCGCGGCGAACTCCAGAGTGCCCTGGACCGGCTGGCCCCGCTGCAAATCAGCGAAAAGACCGGCCGCCTCCAGGAATGGATGGAAGACTACGACGAGGTCGAGCCGGGCCATCGCCACATGTCCCACTTCTTCGGCCTGCATCCCGGCCGGCAGATTTCGCTGACAACTACGCCGGAACTGGCCCAGGCCCTCAAAAAATCTCTCGAATTCCGCCTGGCCAGCGGCGGCGGCCAGACCGGCTGGAGCCGGGCCTGGATTGTCAGCTTTTACGCCCGTCTCTGCGAAGGCGACAAAGCCCTGGAAAATCTGACCGCCCTGCTGCAGAAATCCACCCTGCCCAATCTTTTCGACACCCATCCGCCGTTCCAGATTGACGGTAATTTCGGCGGTATCGCCGGCATCGCGGAGATGCTTCTGCAAAGCCACCTCGGCGAAATTCACCTGCTGCCGGCCCTGCCAGCCGCCTGGCCGACCGGTTCGGTCCGCGGCCTGAAGGCTCGCGGCGGCTTTCAGGTTGATTTGTTCTGGAAAGAGGGTAAACTGGATCGCGCCGTCATCTATGCTTCCCGGGACGGCCTGTGTAAGGTGCGGTATGGACAGAAAGTAACCCAGTTCCCCACCACCGCCGGAAGCAATTATACCTTGCAGGAAAATATCGAATAATGAATCTGCTGGCGAAAAAATCGACACTGCGCGGCCGGGTTCCCATCCCCGGTTCCAAGTCCCACACCATCCGCTGCGTAGCCATCGCTTCGCTGGCCTCCGGCGAGAGCGAACTGGAGGTGCCGCTGGTTTCGTCGGATACGATGGCGGCGGTGGACTGCTACCGCAAGCTGGGCGCTGCCATCGAGTGCGGCCAGAGCTGGCGCATCCAGGGCACCGGCGGCTGCCTGGCGGTTCCCGACAACATCATCGACGTGGCCAACTCCGGCACTACCCTGCGGTTTGCCATCGGTTCCGCCGCCTTGCTGGATTCGGGCACCGCTGTTTTCACCGGCGACGAGCAGATTCGCTCCCGTCCCCTCGGCCCCCTGCTCCAGAGCCTCAACGACCTGGGCGCTGCCTGCTTCAGCACCCGCAATAACGGCAAGGCCCCCGTGGTAGTCCGCGGCCGCATGGTCGGCGGCGAAACGACGATCGAGGCCGTCACCAGCCAGTATCTCAGCTCTCTCCTGATTAACACCCCGCTGGCTGAAAAGGACACTGTTATCCGCGTCACCAAACTCAACGAACAGCCCTATGTCGAGATCACCCTCCGCTACCTCCGCGAACAGGGCATTCAGTACACCAATGATGGCATGAAAAATTTCACCATCCGGGGCGGCCAGCGCTATCGGCCCTTCCGCAAACGCATCCCGGCTGATTTCTCCTCCGCCACGTTTTTCCTCTGCGCCGGAGCCATTCTCGATGCCGACCTGATTCTGGAAGGGCTGGATTACACCGACGCCCAGGGCGACAAGGCGGTTGTCGATATGCTCCGCTGGATGGGGGCCAGCATCGAAATCAACGGCCTGGAAACCCGCGTCCGCCGCAGCGAGCTAAAAGGTATCGACATCGACCTGAACGCCACTCCCGACGCCCTGCCGGCGCTGGCTGTGACCGCCTGTTTTGCCTCCGGTCCCACCCGCCTCTATAATGTCCCCCAGGCCCGCCTCAAGGAAACCGACCGTATCGCGGTCATGAACGAAGAACTATCTAAAATGGGCGCCCGCATCGAGGAATTCCCCGACGGTCTGAAAATCACCCCCGCTCCTTTACACGCCGCCCGGCTATCCGGCCACGGGGATCATCGCATCGTCATGGCCCTGAGCCTGGCAGGCCTGGCCCTGGATGGTGAAACCTCCATCGACACCGCTGAGGCGGTCAACGTGACCTTTCCCGATTACGCGGTTCTTATGCAGTCGCTCGGCGCTAATATTACTATTCGGTAGGGTATTATACCAAATAAAATGAGAAATCACGCTTTGGTCATTTCGACCGAAGGGCCACGCAATGGCCAGAAGAGGAGAAATCTATTAAAAAACAGATTTCTCGACTCCGCTTCGCTCCGCTCGAAATGACGGAAACGTAAGTAGTATTATGTGGTAGGCATCAATCCTTCCGGAAGGCCTGATAGCCGTAATGGGCCATCAGATTGTCCAGAATGACCAGGGCGGTGAAATTTTCCGCCACCGGCCAGATGCGGCCGACAATGGTGGGATCCCGGCGAGTAATGGCCGCCAGTTTGGTGGTTTGCAGAGTGTATTTATCGATGGTAGTCTGCGGCCGATCGATGGTGGGTGTGGGTTTTACGGCCAGGCGGACGATGATATCCTGCCCGGTCGATAAGCCGCCGGTGATGCCGCCGGCGTTGTTGGAATCGAAAACGACCTGGCCGTTTTCACTGTGCATCTGGTCGTTGTTCTGATAGCCGGTCTTGTCTTTGACCGAAAAACCTGCGCCGACTTCCACCCCTTTGACCGCCCCGATGCCCAGCATCTGCCCCAGCTCGCCGTCCAGCTTATGAAAAACCGGCTCCCCCAGCCCTACGGGGACACCCTTGACCACCACTTCAACCATCCCGCCGGAGGAATCGCCGGTACGGGTGATTTGATTGCAGGCCTCCACCATGTCCTGAGCCGCTTTGAGGTCCGGGCAGTTGATCACCGGATGGACGCCATAGCGGTCCATGATTTCCGCATGGGACATCTGCGGCGCCCGGCTGCGAATGGCGTCGATCTCCTGCTCGATCCGGGCAAAGACCGCCGCCTTCTCCAGGAACCGAATCTCTGGATTCACCCGCCCCTTGACATAGACCTCCTGATAAAACGGGTCCAGGTCATGCCGCATCTGTTTGTACTTTTCCGTATAATCGAAAATTGCCTTCGAATCCATCTCCGGGCAGCGTACACCCGCGGCTTCCTTGATGAACGAAAATACCTCGATGCCGCGTTCTTTCAGCATTTTCTTGGCGATATAGCCGGCCGCGACGATGGTGGAGGTATAGCGGCCGCTGAAGATCCCCGCCCCGATGGCGTCATCGCAGGGACCGTATTTCCGGAAGGAGGCGTAGGAGGCGTGGCCCGGCCGGGGCGTGCGGTTGGTGTCCTGATACTGCTTGATATGGATAAAATGCCGGTCCAGATTCGGAATCAGAATCGTAACCGGGGTCCCGTTGGTGAGGTTTTTGTTACCGGCGTTTTCGACCGTATCGGCGGCATTCAGGCCGGTATAAAGAATCGGCAGATCCGGCTCCTTCCGGGGCGACGATAGCTCATCCGTCCCCGGCTTCCGCAGCAGCAGATCGCCGTAAATCTCCTGCTCCGTGAGAGATAGGCCGGGCCGCACCCCCTGCACCACGGAGGTCAGGCCCTCCTGATACGAGCCGCCCGCCACCGTTACCTGAAACATCCTGCCGTAATGACAACCGATCATCGCACCTTCCTTTTTTCATTGATAATATTTACTAAATTCCAGTAGCATCCAGTATACTGTTTTTTCTAAAATGGTCAACACATAGGCTTCGGAAAAGAGCGATAAGATAAGTGTGTGCCTTACAGATCTTCTGCTTGGGATTTGCGGATTTCCGCTTCCATTTTATTATTTTGATCCCAGATTATTCGATACATTGCTAACACGATATGTGCCCAGATTTTTATTGTCGCAATACCAAAACTTCCGTCAATGGCAAGGAATGCTCCAAAACTATGCAGCTTCAAATTATTTGCTGGAGCAACAAGAATGAGAGCAAGGCCGACGAACATGACAAAACCCGTAATTAAAAGCCATATCCAATAAATTCTTTCTATTTTATGAACTTTACCAAGGATATCTTCACATGTCGGCTGTTCTTGAAACGCTTTTGCCCAATTAAAAATTCTCATAGTATTTCTCCTGAATGATAAGGTTAAATGTCCTTTGCTTGAATTTGTCTTAATTCAGCTTCTGTGAACCTTTTGCGAATCATAGGAAAAAGGCTCGAGAAGATCACCGTACCGAGGAATCCGGGAAAGAAAAACGAATACCATACGTGGTAGGGTTGTTTTGTAGCAGCGGCTACTATTCCTGTGAGAATTAATAGCACACATGCCGCTATGGTTATGGTAAAAATGGAAAGAGCGAACTTCTTCCATCCTTTACGAATGAAAATTCCACAACAGCTTCCCATAAGAGCTCCCATGGAACCCAAAGCACCGCCTATTATCGCCCCTAGTAGACCGGCTGTTTTCGCATCAAACCACGGTTCCATTTTTATTCCTCCGATATAGAAACATTTTCAAAAGATTTCAGTAATGTTTTTGCGACTGCCAGATCCAGTTTGCCTTCGGCGACCAGAATCTGGACGGTTCTGTGAAACTCTGTTTTGGGTTTATTGGAGTCTAAAATTCGAACCTTTTGAATCAGGCGGTCTAATCGAATCCGGACTGTCGGATAGGATATGCCATATTGTTGCGCCAGGTCCTTCAACGATCCGGAAGCCAATAGCAGCCGCTTGATATACTGCCAGTCTTCCTCTTCCAAACCAGTTATCCAATCGGGAATTTTTTTATCCATAAAAATAAATCCTTCTCTGTTCTTTCATATTATTGAAATACACTTTAATTTTATAAAAGCAAGAGATAGTTTAATATTATTAATAATTATTTTAATATTATGAAAGTAGTGGCGGATTAAAATCTTCATAATATCTTGTGAATAAATGAATAATGTAATTTATGGATTAGGTCAAAAATATTACATTTTTAGCACAGAAAATGGTAGATTTTATTGATAGTATTCTTTTGCCCGTTTAGTCACTCGTACGATAAAGTCGGTTTTTCCCTTGGTATATGAGACGCGGTCGTGGGGATAATCTTTGGATAATCGGAGTTTTAAATCCTGATATTCCCGGGCCGTTTCCGGATGTTCGATCAAATAATCCCGAAACAGCAGCCGCTGCCAGTGCTCAAAGTGGGGTTCGACCATGTGGATATGATGGGTCCGCCGGCCGGCAGCATCCCGCTTGATGAACCAGGCGTAAAAGGGCGGGACGTCATCCCCCCAGGTGGGCCGCCAGAAGTAATCATACCCTTGCGCCTCCAGAACCGGGACAACCCGTTCTTTCGTTTCGTCCAGCGAACAGACCTCCACCAGCATATCGATAACCGGCTTGGCGGCCAGGCCCGGCACGGCGGTACTGCCGAAATGCTCGATCCGCCCGATGAGATCCGCCGGCAGGCACCGCTGGAGATGCGCCTTTTCCCGGCCACCACCCGCCGGATTTTTTCTTCCAGTGTTTCCCTTCTACTTTCCATTCCCATCCCTTTTCCTTTGGAAGACAGGCCTCTTTAATTTTGCGATTGTGTTTTTCCAGGAACCGTTGATCTTCACGTACCAGAGGATGATGATCAGGATTCCTATAGAACAGGCCGCCTTCCACACCATCAGCCACCAGGGGCGCCACCAGGCCAGGGTGTGGGATTCGTAAAAATCGGACAGGCC
>JAKJEP010000470.1 GCA_022705365.1 Planctomycetota bacterium
CCCAGCCAAAATCCCGGAGATGGAAGCATCCTGAATTCCGCGAATGGCTGAGGCAATGAACTCTTTTGGAATGCTGCCCCCGACCACCTTATCCTCAAAAACGATATTCTCCTCCAAATCGATGGGCTGATAAGGTTCAATAGAGATGATTATATGCCCATACTGCCCTCTGCCTCCGGTTTGTTTTACAAATTTCCCCTCGCCCCTGGCCATTTGAACAATCGTTTCTTTGTAAGCCACGCGCGGACGGCCCACCGCCACATCAATCTTCATATCGCGGATTAACTTATGCCGGAGTATTTCCAGATGTAATTCTCCCATCCCGCTAATAATTGTCTGGCCGGTATCTTCGTGGAAACTGGCGCAAAAAGTAGGATCTTCTCGTTTTAAGGTTTCCAGGGCCATCGCCAGTTTGGCTTTATCCGCTGATGTACGGGGTTCAATGGACAGACTGATCACCGGCTCGGGGAAATGGATCTGGTCCAGAACGACAGGATTTTTCTGGGAACAAAGGGTATCCCCGGTCAGTGTGTTTTTTAAGCCGATCAGACCGACTATATCCCCGGCGCAGGCTTCTTCCTGGAGAGAGAGGGACCCGGCATGAATCTGGCCGATCTTGGCCACATTTTCCTTGCGATCGCGGGTACTGTTGAGAATCCGCATGCCGCTTTTGAGAGTACCGGAATAGATCCGGACAAACGTCAAATCACCATGCTGATCGGATGTGATTTTGAAGGCCATGGCAATCAAAGGACCGTTCGGATCGCAGGGATAGCCTGTTTTTTTCCGGGGATCCCCTTTGATCCGTCCTTCCACACCCGGCCGATCCAGCGGACTGGGCAGATACTTTACTACGGCATCCAGGAGTTTTCGGGAACCTATACTGCGTAAGGCAGAGCCGCATAAAACCGGGTGGAGTTTGCCAGCAATCGTTCCTTTTCGAAGGCCCACCATAATTTCCTGATCGCTCAGAGGTAAATCCTGAATGTATTTTTCCATCAAGGCCTCGTCAAATTCGGCTGCCTGTTCAATAATTCGTTGCCTGGCAAGCCGAACCGGTTCAAGAAGATCGGCAGGAATATCTTTGATGGTAATGGATGATCCGATTTTATCGGGTACAAAATATAACGCTTTCCCATCCAGGATATCAACAAATCCCTGAAAATCATCCTGGGAACCGATGGGAAGCTGCAAGACCACCGGATTGGCTAGAAGCTTCTCATGCAGGCTTTTCACAGCCATCTCAAAATCGGCGCCGATTTTGTCCATTTTATTAATGAAACATAGACAGGGAACAGAATACTTTTGTGCCTGATGCCAGACGGTTTCGGACTGTGCCTGCACCCCTTCGCTGGCGTCGAAAACTGCAACCGCCCCATCCAAAACTCGCAGCGAGCGTTCCACCTCCACCGTAAAATCAACATGCCCGGGAGTGTCAATCAAATGGATTTGATTCCCTTTCCAGGGACAAGTGGTAGCGGCGGCAGTGATGGTTATTCCCCGCTCCTGTTCTTCGGGCAGATAATCCATAACGGTGGTTCCTTGATGGACTTCGCCCATTTTATAGGTCCGCCCCGTATAATACAGAATCCGCTCCGTCACCGTGGTTTTCCCGGCGTCAATATGGGCCATAATCCCAATATTTCGAATTTTCGCAAGATCCTTATTCATAGATAATTATGCATATCGTCGGATATCAAATTCTGTAAAAAAAGCCACAATCAGGCTCCGGTTGAACCCTGTTGTGGCCTATTACGTACGAACGCTGTTTACCAGGCAAAATGAGCGAAGGCCTTGTTGGCTTCGGCCATACGATGGACGTTTTCACGCGTCGTCATGGCGGCACCTTCCTTGTTGAAAGCTGCTACCAATTCTTCGCTGAGACGATCGGCCATCGGTTTACCTTTTTTTGCCCGGGCGGCGGCAAGAATCCAGCGGAAAGCCAATGCCTGCTGTCGCGAGGCGGCAACCTGCATAGGTACCTGATAACTGGCCCCGCCTACCCGCTTGCTACGCACTTCGATTAAGGGTTTTACATTATAAATAGCGGTTTCAAAGACTTCCAACGGAGAAACATCCTTAACCCGTTTGCTGACTTTATCAAGCGCCTCATAAAGAACCGCCTGCGCGGCGCTCTTTTTCCCATCCCACATCATACAATTGATAAACTTAGACACTAATTTACTATTATACCTGGGATCCGGTCGAAGCTGCTTCGCTGATGCCGTAAAACGTTTTGGCATTATCCAATAACCTCCGAGTATGTTTGATGGTTAAATTTCATTATAATCCGTCCTGTTTCCGATTCAATTACTTGCCCATTTTGGCACCATATTTACTACGGCCTTGTTTACGCCCGTTGACACCCAGGGTATCCAGCACACCACGAACAATATGATAACGAACACCGGGAAGGTCACGGACCCTGCCGCCCCGGACCAGAACGATGCTGTGCTCCTGCAGATTGTGATCCTCTCCAGGAATATACGCCGTCACTTCCTTGCCGTTGCTGAGCCGAACCCTAG
>JAKJEP010000471.1 GCA_022705365.1 Planctomycetota bacterium
TCCCGCCGACCAGGCCGCCTGCTTCGACAGCCCCGCTCTGGTGGTTTTCGGCTTCCATCAGCCGCCGCAGCCGCAAACCGGATTACCGATTGACCTGTGGAAACAAATCAGCCAGTCATTCCGCCTGACGAGCCATTTCTTCCCCGCCGAACACCCCCCTATTCCCGCCGCACCCTGAACGGCTTCCGGAATAACGTGAAACCGACCCGTTGGGTGATTTTTAAATCGATCACCCACTTACGTATGATTCCGCCGGAAACCTGCCGGCCGCTGCCGGTTTTACAGACTTTTCGCCGCGAAGGTGTCGCCCTCGTCCAGATTCCCTGCGGTAAATCCTTTGTAAAACCAGCGCCGCCGCTGCTCGGAAGTCCCGTGCGTAAAACTGTCCGGCACCACATAGCCCCGGGCCGCCTTTTGGATCCGGTCATCCCCCACCGCACTGGCGGCATTCAGGGCCTCGTCCAGATCCCCTGCTTCCAGCAGTTGCATGCGATTGGCATAATGCGCCCACACCCCGGCTAAATAATCCGCCTGCAATTCCAGACGAACCAGATATTGATTGGCCTCTTCCTCCGGGAGCCCGGATTGCAGCGAATGCACTTTATCCATAATCCCCAGCAGGGTTTGCACGTGATGTCCTACTTCGTGGGCAATCACATAGGCCATGGCGAAATCGCCGGGAGCTTGAAATTTTTCCTGCAGTTCCTGATAAAAACTCAAGTCAATATATACTTTGTGATCTCCCGGTGCATAAAAGGGACCGGTGGCGGAGGTGGCATAACCGCCCCCGGTCTGCACAGTGCCGGTATAAAGTACCAGCTTGGGATACTCATATTGCCTTCCCTGCTGGCGGAATAACTCCGTCCAGACATCCTCCGTCTCCGCCAGCACCACGGAGACAAACTGCGCCAGCTCATTCTCCTCGGCTGTTGGTACATAGGGCGTGGAACTGGTTCCCTGGTCCAGCGGCAAGGTGTTTATGAGCTGGGAGGGATTACCCCCCAGAAAATAAATCGCCAGAATCAAAACCAGAGTACCGATTCCGCCGCCCACCATACCCCCTTTTACCGAAAGACCCCGGCGGTCTTCCACATTGGTACTGGTCCTTCTGTTTTTCCAGAGCATCGCTTTCTCCTTATCTGAAATTTTTCAGATAACCGTGCCTGTTTATCAAGCCGTGCAACCGACTTATTATGGAGGCATAAGCCTGTGTTTACCTGCGTTGGTACGGTTATGGGATGAACTTACTCGTCATCCATCTCATTGAGCACAAAAGTGATTTTCAGGTTCGTCCGGTATTCTTTTATTTTGCCGTCTTCAACGATAACGCTTTGTTCCTGTATCCAGGCTCCTTTGATGTTTTCCACCGTTTTGGATGCCCGTGCGATACCCTGCCTGAGGGCGTCTTCGAAACTCTTGGGGGATGAAGAAGTGATTTCAATAACCTTAGCCACAGTCATAAAATACCTCACTTTCTGATTGAAAAAAATGTGAATCATCTCACCTGACTTCAATGTCAGGCAACGATATCAACTATAAACGCCTTCTGAGCAGTTTTATTTGGCAGCATTCTCCTTTAATACCTTAACCATATGCTTCGAGTCCCAGTAGTTTGCGTCCAGGCGATAATATTCTTTAATCGCTTTATCCACATCCCAGCCTTCCCGATGGATGCGATAATGGGCCAGCAGGATCCCGGCCCGGAGAGTCCCGCTGCGACTGCATACACAAATCGGTGCCGGCCCGGCATCCACGGCTTGCAGGAATTGCTCCAGATGTTGAGCGGTCATGTTTGACCAGCCGAAGGGGATCTCCACAAATTTCATCCCGTATTGCTCCGCCCAGGCCCGCTGTTTATCGTCCGGGGTGGCGGTGATCACGGTTTTGATACCCAGTTGCTGTAGCGCCTCCGCCCCCTTGGCGGACCGGATATCCCCGGCGCGGAACAGCTTATCGTTGTACTGCACAACATAGAAACGAATGCCTTCCCGCTTGCCCACTACCGTATAGGTATCGCCTGCTGGCGGCAGGGGTGACGGAATGCTCCAGCCGCTCATCCCCTGCAGAATCGGACACTGATGGGGCGTATGGCATCCGGCCATACTTACCACAGCAATGGCTATCCCCGCCGCCAATATTCCAATATGGACTCTTGCGTGATTCATGGTTATACCTTTCCTGCAAAGTTCCTTTAGAAATATACCTGGCCACTTCGCCAAGTTCATTTTACGACTATACGGCCAGTCTCTGGCTATACCGATTTGCCGGCCACGCCATACTTCTGCGCTATCTTTTCCAGACGTTCATTGCGATAGGGATACCAGAGACAGGCCGGAATGGTCTTCACCTTCCCATCCTCCACATCTTCATAGGCAAAAACTGCCTTGCAGTTCTCCATCCGGGCCGCATCCACTGAATGCTGTTCCTCAAAAGGAAGAACCGCAACGCGCACCACCAGCCTCGGGCGTCGTTTGGGCGGCCCATCCTTGCGTGACTTACGGCGGAAC
>JAKJEP010000472.1 GCA_022705365.1 Planctomycetota bacterium
ATCCCTATCCCACCATCGGCTCCGCCGGTTTCGACTTGGAGGCCGTTGGTGTCCTGAATACCTGTAATGCTGATTTTGACGGCAGCGGGGCGGTGGATCTACTTGATTTGCTGATTTTCGCCAATGCCTGGCTGACGGGATTGGTGGATCCCAACTGGGATAGCCGCTGTGATCTTTCCTACGATAAGGACGACTGGATTAACTATGGTGATTTTGTCGTTTTCTCAAAACAGTGGCAGACGGAAGCCGCCGCAGAATAATTCCTATATCAAATGGGTATGTGTAAAAAACAACAAAACGGTTTTACGCTGATCGAACTGCTGGTGGTAATCAGCATCATTGCCATTTTGCTCAGCATCCTGCTGCCGGCTCTGGCCCGCATCCGCCAGCACGCCCGCCAGATTGTCTGCCAGACCAATCTGCAGCAACTGGTCCTGGCCAACCTCGGCTACGCCACCGAAAACCAGGATTGTTTTGTCCTGGCCGCTCAAGACATCGCCAGCACCAATCTATGCCGCTGGCATGGCGAAAGAGATACCATCAACGATCCATTCGATCCCCGGCGCAGTCCTCTGGCCGACTACATCAGCGACGGCAAAGTCAAGCAATGCCCCGAGCGTGTCGATTTTCGCCACGGCGCTCCCTGGGACTGGGATTTCGAGGACGGCTGCGGCGGCTACGGCTATAATATGACCTACGTCGGCTCCAAAATCTGGAGATCCGGTTTTGCCGCCTGTGGCCAGCCCGCCAATCAGTCTGATATTCAAACTTCTGCAGAGACTCTGATGTTCGCCGATTGTGCCATGGCCAAGCTGGATGAGGCCGGCCAGCCGTACCTGCTGGAATATTCCTTTGCCGAACCGCCGTTTTTTCTCTCCGATGGTGTTCCCATGCCCGCTTGGGGCTTCGCATCCCCCAGCATACATTTTCGTCATCTGGGCTGTACCAATGTCGGCTGGGCAGACGGCCACGTCGATAGCCGCAAACGGATCGAATACAACGAGCTAAATGTGTACGGCGTGCAATCTTCCCAGATGAACCTGGGCTGGTTTGACATGCTCAACAACTGTTATTTCGATCTGGAATAGCACTTGCAGTCGCTTTTTCTTGCCTGCCGGGGAAAGTTTGTTATCCTGATTCTAATGGCTAAACGACAAAAATTTCCGACCGCTCGCGGTTTTTTCATCACCGGCACCGATACCGGCGTAGGCAAAACCGTCGTGACCGGAGCCATCGCCCGCTGGCTGGTTGAGCAGAGCATACGGGTGGGGGTATTTAAGCCGATCGCCACCGGCTGCCGCCGGGAAAGGGAGGGCCTGGTCAGCGCGGATGCCGAATTTCTCGCCTGTTGCAGCCGCAGCGAATTTGCCCTGGCCCAAATCAATCCCGTCCGCTATCACGAGCCCCTGGCACCCTCTGTCGCCGCCGAACGCAGCAGGCGGGACATTGACTGGGATGAGATACATCTTTCCTACCGGAATCTGACCCAAAAAAATGATATTATTCTGGTGGAGGGCATCGGCGGCGTCATGGTGCCCATTACGGACGATTATCTGGTCCTGGATCTGATGGCGGACCTGCAACTGCCGGCGATCATAGTCGCCCGGCCCGGCCTGGGGACCATCAACCACACCCTGTTAACCGTAAATGCCTGTCGTGCAAGGAATTTAGAAATTTCCGGGATTGTCATAAACCGCTATCAGGCCGATAAAGCCACCCTGGCCGAAGAAACCAATCCCAGAGTGATTGCAAAGATCGCCCGAACAAGCATTCTCGCCATAACTCCTTATGATAAAGAAACTAACGTCGAAAAAGGACGCCTGGGCCAGGATGCCCTGGCTGCCATTGCCCAGGCAAATTGGATGGATTTGCTAAGTGCCGGGTATCCCAAAAAACTTCGCTAACCCGTTTTGACAGGGATAAAAATTTCTTGACGGGTGGTAAGGATTTAAATAAACTCACGTTATATAGAAGGCGGGCAACTAGGTATGGATGATTGGCCTGCCTCAAACCTGAAAATTGAATCCCGCAAAATGAGGTAAATCCTACCCAAAAACAGCATAAAAGCTGGCAGCAAAACAGCAAGAAACCGTAAGGATGATATAATTTCAAGGAGTGTTAAACATGCCGCACAAAGTCACCCGGTTGGAAAGGATCAAATCCCGACAAAGACGCCATCAGCAGACTTGCAAAACCAAACCTTCCCTGGCGCTGGAATCACTGGAAAATCGTGTGCTGCTGGATGTGGCCGGCTGGTGGGACGAAGTAGGGTGGCGCAGCGGCAGCGGCGGCGGCGTCAGCTGGGACCGGACCGACGAACCCGGTGAATCCCAGATGGTGCTTACCAGCGATGGCGACCCGGTTGTTTTCTGGATCGAGGGTGCCGTCAATGAATATGTTGATCAGCCGGTGCCTTATTATTGGAATATGCTGGGGAATATCTATGCGCGGCAATACGGCGGTGAGGATCTGGGATGGTGGGATTTGACCTCCGGCAG
>JAKJEP010000473.1:0-235 GCA_022705365.1 Planctomycetota bacterium
TGGCGATATCCGCCTTCGACAGGTTTTCCCCCTTGACGGCTGCCGATTCCTGCTGCTGCACGAATACCCGCCGGTCGGCTTCCGCCTGCTTTTCCCCCTTCACCGCCTCCGCTTCCTGCTGTTGGACGAATATACGCTTATCGGCTTCCGCTTTCTTCTTACCCTTATCGGCCTGCGCCTGATTCTCTGCTATCTTGATCTCTTTTTCCCGTAAGGCATTGGCTTCTCCAATCGC
>JAKJEP010000473.1:294-2194 GCA_022705365.1 Planctomycetota bacterium
GACTCGGCCTGATTCTCCGCCACTTTGATGGTTCGCTCCCGCACCGCCATCGCCTCGCCGATGGCGCCGATCTTCTCCTGCTCCGCCACATCCACCTTCGCCTGGTTGATGGCTTCCGAGGAGGCCTTCTTGCCGATGCTGTCAATATAGGTGGACTCATCGGTAATATCGGTAATATTTACGTTAATCAGGTAGAGGCCGATCTTGTTCAGTTCCGGCTCCACATTCTTGCGGATGGACTCCAGAAAACTTTCCCGGTCCTGATTGATCTGCTCAATCGTCAGCGACGCGACCGTTAAACGCAGTTGGCCGAAGATGATTTCCTTGGCCATCTCCTCAATATCCCGCGGCGGCAGCCGCAGCAGACGTTCCGCCGCATTATTCATGATCGCACTATCCGTACTGATACCCACCGTAAAGGTGCTGGGCACGTTAATACGGATATTCTGCAGCGACAGGGCATTCTGCAGCGGAATGCTGATAGTCATCGGCGTCAGGCTCAGATACGCATAATCCTGAATCAGCGGCAGCACAAACGTACCGCCCCCGTGGATGCACTTGGAGGACTGATCCTTGCCTACCTTGCCATACACCACCAGGATCCGGTCCGACGGGCATCGGCGATACCGCGAAGCCAGATAAAAAAGAGACCCGAAGAATACAACCACCAAACCCGCAATCACAAAAATCCATAGATCCATCACTAGACCTCCCAAAAAGTATTTCTATTCCTGCTTACCAATTTTTTGACTCTTTGCATAGTTTTCATCTTTTCTATACCGGCGCCACCACCAGGATCGTACCGGAGGCAATCCGGAGCACCTGGACCTGCTGCCCGGTCTTAATCGGCAAATCCCCTTCCGTAACCGCATCAAATATCTTCAGATGATTCTGCACCTTCACCTGCACCTTCCCCGTTCCCTTCGGCGGAATCGTCAGATAGACCGTACCATCCTTACCAATAGCATTCTCCAGCTTGATATTGCCGCTCGACTGCAAATTGCGGGCCGCATTAAAAATCCACTTCAGCAGCCAGACCGTTGCCAACCCCGCCATCGTTGCCCCGGCTATCGATTGGGCCGGATCCCAGCCGCTTTGCCGGTACAGCGCCAGCCCCACCAGCCCGAACATCATGAAAAAGGACGTCAGCCCCTGAAACGACAGCACCTTAAAACTGATGTCAGTATCATCAACATGTCCTTCGCCATAGCCCGAATGCACCTCCCCGCCCGCATCCACATCCCCCTGCCCTACGTCAAAATGGCCGTCGAAGGCACCGTCCCCCCCGTGCCCGCCCACAAACTGCAACACCAGCCGTATGATAAAAAACACACCGCCGATGATGGCACTCACCAGGAAAAACTTTTCCAGTCCGCTCCAGTCACTTAAAAACGCAATCATATCCATAACCCTCCAGCAATTGGTTATGCTGGTAATTATAATACACTCCACAACTTATGCAAGCACTCTTTTTCACGATTTTCTCTCCTCACCGAAAAGCCGTCATCCATCTACATAATAGTCGCAGCCGACCGTTATCCGTTACAAAAAAAATCGCAAATTTGACGGAACCGCCAAAAATTGATATTGACTACCAAAAACGCACTCTGGCTCCCCGATAACAAGGAAACAATGAGCTTTTGACGCTGGCGTCAAAATTAGCTATCGTGTCAAATTCCGCCTTTTTTGCCCCTTTATTTCTCATTGCGGTCCTTTTGTTCCAGCAGAATCTCCAGAAAATGCCTCGCCTCCTCCGGCCCCCGCTCCCTGGCCAGATGATACAGGCCGTTCACCAGCCGGTGCACCACTTTGTTCATCGTCCGGTTGACCATGACCTCCAACTGCCGCCGGCTGGCAACATCCGCCGCTTTCGGCTCCCCAGCCAGAAACCCCGCCAACT
>JAKJEP010000473.1:2204-2475 GCA_022705365.1 Planctomycetota bacterium
CCTCGACAATCGCGCCCGCCGCCTCCATATCCTCCTGCCGCGCCGCCAGATTCTCCTGCGCCACACTGGCCAGGTCATCCACGCTGTACAAATACACATCCGGCAGCTTATGAATCGCCGGATCAAAATTCCGCGGCACCGCAATATCGATAATGAGCAGCGCCCGCCGCCGGTGCTCAATCATCTTCGCCAACGCCGCCCGGCTGAATAGATATTCCTCCGCCACCGCCGCCGCGATAATCATATCCGCTTGTTTTACCTGGTCTGCCAG
>JAKJEP010000474.1:0-2212 GCA_022705365.1 Planctomycetota bacterium
TCGTTCTCGTCGCTATCTGTCCTCAACCTATATACGTATAGGCCTGCGGAAGATAGCTCCTGCGGCCTCGAAGGCGGACAAAAATTCGCGCTGAAAACAGATTGTCGGAACTGGTGGGCCGAAAAATAGTACATAAGAGATTCTGAGCCATGGAGTTATCAGTAGATTAGTCAAAATCCCGTGAGAAATGCGGGCTAGTACCGCACGCTTAGCCCCTCACCCCCCCCTGTAAGCAAAAATTTCTCACATATTAGCATTTTTCCAGATTTTATCTTGTCGGAAGCGGCTGAAAGTTCAAATGGGACAAGCAATTACGAAACTTAATAACGATATTGCAAAAATATGGTTTTTTACCCTAATTTGTTTGACAAAAATCAACGATTATGATATTATACCGTCATGAGCAGATTTTTTTTTGCGGTTTAGAAGTAACGTTACTGCGTAATTGATAACGATTCAAGCTTTTAACTTTGGCCTTTGGTTACATCTTGGAAAGGTAAAATGAGCATACAAAAAAAACTTATTATTGTATTTTTGCATATAGGAATCGTACTTCCTCCTGCATTGGTATTGGCCCAAAACCAGGGAAAAATCGAACAATATAAAAAAGCGTGTGAATATCTCAGGCGGGAATATTCATTCGAGCGGGTGGCACAGGAGAAAATAGAAGTAAGCTGGGAAGATTTGCTGGGCATGGCCGCTCCCATATCCAATCGGGTGGCGATCCAGGAGCGGTTTCACAGCGATGTGGTATTTGTCCAGCCGGAAATGACCATTGCTCTGGGGCGTGAGGCTGGCTCGCTGGGCATCGGTTTTGCTTTGGACAATCCGCTGGCGTTTCCTGACTTTCATACGAATGTAACTCAAAAACTGTATCAAGGGTATCTACCCATCGTGGAAAGCCAATGGCAGACGGAAAACCTGACAGTGGAGCAGACAGCCCTGGCGGTCCTTCCTTTTGCGGAAGAAGTTGTCACGGGCAAAGAAAAGCAATATGCGGCGATTCAAATCCGGGTAAAGAACCAAACCGCGGCCGCGCAGACCGCTGACTTGCTGGTCTTGATCTGTTCCCATCTGGATGGCACGGCGGTGCACCTATACGATCAATTTACCGCTCCGGTCTCCCGCTGGCAAAAGGAGCCGCTGCCTGTCAAGCTGCTGGATCAATCCCTCCAATGGGATGATAAAATCCTGCTTACCTATCAATGCGATAAATCCATTCCGGCTGCCTTTCACGGGGAATATACCCCCAAGGCAAAAACCGAAGATCAGCCGGATCGGCTGACGAATTGTTTACAATTTACTCTTACATTGGCCGCTAACGATACACAAACAATTGAACTCGTTCTTCCGGGTACCTCAGCTCTGTATCCGGTTGAGGAACGGGAATCGATGGCGAAGGTTTCTTTTTCGTCGGCCTTGCAGCGGGCCTGTGACCATTGGCATAACACCCTGAAACCCGCCATGAAGCTAGCCGTTCCGGAAGAAAGATTGAATCGGATTTACAAGCAGGCCATTTTATCCAATTTGCAGCATGTGATTCAAAATCCCGGCCAGCCCTGGCGGGACCCGTTGCAAACGCTGCCTACCACGATGGTTTGGCCCTGGGAAGCCGCCGATATGGCCGTTCCCATGATGTCCATCGGGTTTCATCGGGAATATGAACCCTGCCTGCGTTATTTCACGCTCCGCCAGGTGCGTGTGGGGCCTTATAGTGCGGACGAGGCCCCGGTTTCTGAGCCATTATGCGTGAAGTTATTCGGCCCTATTCCCCAGAGGCCGGATGGGGATATCCAATCGGCGAAAGGGGCTTATATCGGTCTGAATCCTTTCTGGATGTGTGATACCGGCTCGGTCCTGTATATGATGGCGGAGTATTACCGCTATACGCGGGATAACGACTGGCTTAATAAAAACGCCGCCAGCATTGAGGCGGCTTGGGAGTTTATCCAGAACGCCCGCAACCAGACCCGGATTGTGAACGACCAGGGCGAAAAGGTGGATCACTATGGACTTATGCCCAAAGGCCGGGTTCATGACTGGGCCGGCTGGCGGTATCATTACAGTTTCACCGACAGCTTTACCTGGAGGGGCATGGCGGATATGGCGGCGGCCTTTGCCCTGGCTAAGCGGCCGGAAGCCAAACAGATGCAGGCGGATGCGGAGGAATACCGCCAGATCCTGCTGGCGGTTATCGAGAAGGAGCAGTTTG
>JAKJEP010000474.1:2222-2450 GCA_022705365.1 Planctomycetota bacterium
CAATACGGTCTATTACCGCCAGGGACCGGAGCAGCGCGGGGGAGTTTGGACGTCGGATGGCCCGATTACCCTGTTTTCCACCGGGCTGCTTGCCGCCTCTGATCCCCGCTTTGACGTCATGGCGGAATATATCAACAAAACCACCGGCCACTTAATGGGGCTATCGTTATCTATGGAAGGGAGCACCTGGTACCTCGGCAATAATGATTCCACTCGATTTATGAATTA
>JAKJEP010000475.1:0-231 GCA_022705365.1 Planctomycetota bacterium
CCACATCCCGATTGATATAATCGCGGTAATACCCATGTTCCGGACAGGTCTTCTCCATCATCACCGCACCCCGTTCCACGAAATAGCGTCCCACAATCACCGCGCAGCATTCGGGACAGAGCGTCAGCACCGTTCGGGGCAGGGTCCGGCCGTTGGGGTGAATTGCATGCCCGCCATAGGTTTTCTCCGCCGATCCCGGACGGTCCGGCCTGGCGGTGGTCCAGATGGTAT
>JAKJEP010000475.1:365-2446 GCA_022705365.1 Planctomycetota bacterium
CAGGTCGCGGTGATGGCATACGGCAAAACCGCATTGGCTTGCTGATACCGCTGGAGCCATTCCCGCCATTGGGCCAGTTGGGCTTGATGGCATCCGGCAGCATCCGTTTTCTCCGCCGCCAACCCGTTTTCCTTCCTGCGCTTTTCGTCTATATCCGGCGAAACGACCGTTTCCGTATTTGTCACCGTTTTTTTCCTTAGTGTATTTCCACTGCTGCCTGGGTAACTGTCTTATGGTAACTATTCACCTGGTGCATGAACGCTTCCAGCCGCGTCTGCAGGGTCGGGTCCTGCTGGCCGTCATAACTGATGTTGAGAATCGGCATCCCCGCAAAATCCCGGGTAATCTGCCGCGCGATGGCGCTGACAATCGTCGAGGGCATGCAGGTGAACGGCATTACATTCACCGCTCCCGCCGCCTGGTGATGGTGCATTTCCACAATCTTGCCGATACTGAGTACGGCCTCCCCCTCAAACGACTCGTGCATATAGGGCGCGGCCGCATCGATTACATCCTTGATATTTCCTTCCGCCAGATGCCCGAAAACAGCTTCCAGCGGTCCGGCGAAGGACCGTTCGATCTTGTGCTGAATCCGGTTTTTGAGGATATTCTGCAGGTATAACTTGTAGTCCGACCATCGCAGCGCCATCTTTTTACGGGTGTAATTGGTATAATACAGCCATTCGGCAAAGCCGGCCAGGTTCACCTCCGCCCCCAGCGATTCCAGTTGCCGCACGATATTGTCATTGGCAAAGGTATGGCTGCGCACATAGATCTCGCCCACCACGCTCACCAGCGGCTTGCGTTTCGACCGGTCCACCGGCACCCGGGCAAATTCATCCGCACAAATCTTCATTTCCTCCGCCATTTCCTTCTCGCTCAGCCCCCGTTCCAGGGCCTGCACCATCCGATGGACACAATATTCATAGGCTTTATCGGCCGCCCCCGCCTGGGTCTCGTAGGGCCGCAGCTTCAGCAGGACCTTGAACAGCAGATCGATGGCCGCAATTCCGTCAAACGCCAGCCGCGTCGGGTCTTTTTTGAACCGCTGGAAATGCTTGTAAAAATTGCTGTCCTGATTCGGTGCCACAATCGGAATGGAATTGGGCATCCCCGCCTGCTTCAGCACCAGCCGCTGCAGGCAATTATACTGCCCGAACCGGCACGGGCCGCTGCCGCTGGGCATGAAAAATGCCGCCTGGTCCGGATGGAATCCCGGTTTGTTCAACACTTTCAGCATATCGCCCGTGGTAATCGCACACGGCAGGCATTCTTTCCCGGAGGTATATTGCCGTCCCCAGCGCAGCGTCTCCTCATCTCCGATGGGCATCACTTCCGCATCCTGCCCGCAATGCCGAAATGCCGCCGCCATCGCCTGGGCATGATCTCCCATCCAGGGAATGTACAGCGTCCGGCCTGAACAATCGCCCCATTCGCTCCGCCACGGGCTTTTTTCCGACTGCACCGATGGAATCCGCGGGCGGGCGCTGCGGGTTGCCAGCCGATGCTCCTCCACCGCCTTCAGGCTCTCATGGAAGGCCTCCAGCCGCGTTACCACCCCCGCATCCGCGCTGTGCTCATCGATTTCCACTACCAGGGCCGGTTTGCGGTGCTCCACGCCGTCTTCATCTGTATAACTCATCAGCTCCTTGAACATCGAGATGATAAAGCTGTCCGGCCCGCAACTGAAATTACTGATATAAATGGCATTTAGCCGCGGATCGTCCCGGATAATATGCGCCGCCCGGAAAATCCGCTGGCCGTATTTCCAGTACATTTGCTCCTGCAACTGCGGTTCGGTGATGTTGGCGGTCCGTAAATCCAGAAAATCCATCGGCAGCGCCAGCACATTCATCTTCCGCAGTTTCCGCGGCATGTCCAGACTGATCCCCGGATCGCACCCGTTGTACGGCCGCGAGACAATCACGCACACCTTCTGGCCCGGTTCAATCCCGTCCAGGATCGCCCGGCCCCGTTCGATGCAGGCCGCTTCGAATGACCGCTGGGTCGCCAGGGCCGCATCCAGCGCCCGGATGATCCGGCCTTTACTAACTCCCAGCTTTCTGGCCAGCGGCAGCAGC
>JAKJEP010000476.1 GCA_022705365.1 Planctomycetota bacterium
ACGAAGCGGACGGGTTCCGGGAGAATGCCGGCCTGATAATTGAGGTTGATTTCACACCAGATAATGCGCAGGGCCGACAGGTCGAATTCCTCGACCAGGTTGACTTTCAGCCAGGGGTCGAGTTCTTCCGGATCGGGAGCCCACCAGGTATGGGTGCATTCATCCACTGCAAAAGCTCCGTAATTGCTGTGCTGCCAGCTGGATTGCTCGATGCGTTTATTGCAGGATACTGGCACCAGGCCCTGATCGCCTGAGATGATGGACTGAGGGGTGGAAGTCACTTTCACCGATGGGGTCCCGTCTTCGGCGAACTGCACCCGATCCATGCCGACGCGACGTTCAAACATATGGCTTCTGCGGATCAGGCACGTATAGAACTGCCAGACGGAGTCGTCTGGCCCTGCAACCATTCCTCCATGTCCGGTGCCACTGACAATGCCATGAGGGGAACAGAGCATTGGGCCGTCGGGCGCAATGAAGGGTCCCAATGGGGAAACGCTGGAACGATAGCAGGCTACTGCGTAATGGCGCAGATTGGTGCCGCAGCATGCATACTGCAGATAATAGACTCCACGATGCTTGAACATGGCTGCGCCCTCGTTCCAGCCATGCTGACAATGTTCATAATATTCTCCGTAATGTTCCCATTCATTCCCGCTCTTGAAATCGATCAGATATTGGCTTTCACCAATCGCCTGAAGCGGATTGGCGGCGGAGAGTTCCACGCCGCAGATTCCATGTCCCGGTGCATATCCCCAGTACAGATACAGGCGTCCATCCTCATCGGTAAACAGGGATGGATCAAGGTATTCCGGAGAAAGGGGGCGCCCATGACAATCTTTCGGCTCGCCGAGGCAGGTATAAGGCCCAAGTGGCGCGGGAGCCGAATAGATTTTTGGTGTTTTATCCCGGTAAAGAACACTTGCGGTCAGCAGAAAGCGGTTGCCGCAACGGGTTATCGAAGGAGCATAGCCCAGATCGGTGTCAATCTGCAACGGATGATATTCCCAATGCACCAGATCCCGGGAGACATAGGCCTGCGTCACGGACGGGTACATGTACCAGACGCCGTCGTAATACAACATTTCGGGATCGGCAATCTCCCGGAAATCACAACGGTTTCCGCAGAATCCGGCGGGATCGGGCTGCTCCAGACGGCAGCAGATTCCCTGACCCAGATACGGCAGCGGCAGCGGATTGCAGTAAATATCCTGATTCATGTATCGTGTCCTTTCCCTGTATGAAAGCTGATTCTGCAAATTACCCCCCAAAAAATCAAGAGGACTTTTTGATGATTTCCCCAATTATCATCGGGGACTTTCTGGCAGTTGACACGTAAAATCATAGGGACTTTTGTCATACGGCCAAAAAAGCGCAGGCAGTTTTTAGGTTGCAAGACCAGCCGCATGTGAATAAGGTTCAGCTGGTCAGGTCGTTGAGGAAGGCGTTCATGTCGGGGTATCGGTCCTGGGTTCGTTTTGCCAGGCTGCGCATGATGACGCGTTCGAGGCGCGGGGAGATATCCCGCACAAAATCGCTGAGGGGACGCGGTTTGGTAGTTTCATCGGACTGATTGCGCATGGTCTGTTGTTCGGAATTTCCCGAGAATGGGAAACGTCCGCTGCAGAGCTGATAAGCCATAACTCCGAAAGCGAAGACATCGGAGGCCTTCAGAGAAATTTTGCAGCGAAATTGTTCCGGTGCCATGTAGGCCGGCGTACCGACTCTGCGAAAACTCCTGGCCTGTTCGACAGGACAGGCCAGATCAAAATCCGTCAGTTTGACCACGGGATTGACACGATCGGCGGTATCCACCAGAAAATTTTCCGGTTTGACATCCAGGTGCAGGATCTGGTTCTGATGCATATAGGCCAGGCCTCTGGCTGCGGCGATCAGGATTTCCTCGCGATGGATGCGGATGGCTTCGCCTCGTTTGTTGATCAGGACTCGAAGGTTGCAACCCGGCACCTTTTCGATAATTTCATAAGGTTTGAACCAGTTACTGCCCAGTTCGAGAGAATTGACCAGGCTGGGGTGCGGGGTCAGGCTGGCCCGAATTTTGATACCGCGGATGAAACGGGCACGGATGCTAAGCCGGCAGACATAACGCCCCCGCAGTTCCCGAAGGATGGCCGACTGCCCATCGCTGGTAACGATCGAATACAGAACAGCCATGCCTCCTTCGGCAAATGGACTCTCAATTCGGTATGTTAGTTTTTGCTTCGACATGACGGTATTTTTTTAACAACGAAAAACACAAAACCACACGAAAAAAAATCATGGAAGTAGGGTCGACTGTTTTCCATGCGTCGTTTTTTCTATGATTTTTTTTTCGTGTCTTTTCGTGCCTTTCGTGGTTAAAAAATAAATTTAATGGTATTAGGCGAGTTTTCCGCCGCGGATGACCAGTTCTGCATCTTCGTTTGAGAGCTGGTGCTGCAGAG
>JAKJEP010000477.1 GCA_022705365.1 Planctomycetota bacterium
CCGTATTGGCGCTTTTTTCCAGGTACCTTATGGTATGGGTATAATCTTTTTTGGTATGGTATTCCCTTCGTTCCCCCGCCGCCAGGGCACGATCGATCTCCTGGCGTGCCTGGTTTAAGGCGGAGAAAAGGTGATTGAACTCCCAGGTCAGCTCTTCAGCCAGTCCGGCATCGGGGCTGGGGATTGGTCCGGCGATTTTTCCCTGCCGCAGATTTTTTATATCTCTCAGGAGAATTCGCAACGGCTGTTCCAGCAGAAAACGAGCTGCCAGCCATACGGCTGCCATGCCGCAGAGCAGGAGCAGCAGAATAATCGACAGTTTAGGATTCCAATACAATCCTGCCGCCAGTGCGATCAGCACAACGATAGACATAATAAACAGGATGATATTTTTTTTCTTGGCGGTTATGTTTCGATACAAGGGTAAGGTCCTATAAATTCAGGGTATTGAAACTACATATATGGATTATTATCGGAGAGTAGGGATGGTGGCTTATCAAAATAGCACAGGGCCGGGAGGGAATGGGCAATCCGGGCGGCACTTTATTCATTATATAGCGTATAGAAGGGAAACTTTATCAGAATAGACAGAACCGCCAAAAGTCGATATGGACATCCGAAAACGGCTCTGATTCCCCAATAACAAGGGATCGAAGAGTTTTTGACGCTGGCGTCAGAATAGGTTCAGCCGATGTGTTCCAGAAACGCGGCGATCTGGGTGCTGACCAGAGTCAGATAATCCAGGTCCAGATGGGAATAAACCTCCTGGTCCGCGCCGTTGTCAATATAAATAATCCCATACACGCCGGCCGGGGCGGCAATGGGAGCGGCCATGGCAGACCGCAGATTTTCCAACCCGGTGGTGGAGGAATCACCGGGTCCGGCAATATCGGCGATGTTGGGCAGAAGGATATAGCTTTCATCCTGAATAGCCTGTTTGATGATATTTTTCCCGACCAATTGTTCCAAAGCAATCGGATTTCCGCTTCGGGTAACTCCCCCATAGGAAGTCAAAGCTCCGGAGACTGTTTCACGCAAACCGGTCCAGACATGATAGGCATTGAATTGTTTGAGTAATTTTTGATTCAACTCGGCCAGCAGAGTATCCTGATCATCCTTTTTGCAGAGAGAGACACAGAGATAATACAGATCGGTAATCCGATGGGGGGATAACCGTATTACCCGCTCCGGTCCGCGGGAGGCTTTTTGGATAAAGATGGAGGGAGGCATGGTCTGGGAGCCGGCTATGGTGTCACCCAGGTCCAGGGGTTTTTCATCCCCCTTGATATTATGCTGTTCGAAATGGACCTCAATACTGAAATCGGCGATGGTAATGACATCCCCTTCGTGCAGGGGTAATTTGGAAATTTGGCGGCCGTTGACCACGGTGCGGTTGACGGAGTCCAGATCCTGGACGATCCAGGTGCCGTCGGGAGAGGTGAAAATGGCGGCATGTTGGCGGGAGACCGCGCGGTCGGGCAGGAAGATCTGGCTTTTGGGCTGGCGTCCGATATAGATCGGGCCTTGCTCAAACCGCAGGTCGTTTATGAGGGAATGGCCTCTTTTCACGAGTATTCGCATGGTGAAGGACTCCTTACATTCTAAAAGACTTTTCCAACGTGCCTTTTCCGAAAATCGCCAGGATCGGTCAATCGATCGGGCCGGAATACCAGAGATACTAACTTGCCTTACTATATATAGTTATCGTACCAAAAACTGCCGGGATGTCAATACCGCAATCGGCCCTGGAATCTGATTTTGTGCCGGGCAAATTTTAGCAGGACAAAGGCAGGCTGATGTGGTATAAGTGCTTGTTTGGCAAGACCTATGGAAAGAATACGAGGAACCGATATGGAACAGTTGGTGGAATTGGCCCGGCGGCTGGGCAAGCTGATGGCCGCCCATGAGCGCACGGTGTTGATGAAAAAAGCCCAGGAGGCGGTGAACGGGGATGAGGAAGCAAAAAAGCTGATTGAGGCGTATCAGCAGCAGGCGAAAAAGATCCAGGAACTGGAACGGCAAAATAAGCCGATTGAGGTGGATGACAAACACCGGCTGCGAGACATCGAGCAAAAAATCAGCCTGAATCCCCATTTACAGGAGCTGACCCGGCGGCAGGTTGATTTTATTGAAATGAGCCGCAAGGTGAAACAGGCGATTGATGAACAGTTGGAGGTGTAGGCGGGGCTGATGGCCCAATCGGAAACGCTGGGCAGGGGAGGCTTATTGCTTTATTCCATAAGGATTGTAACGATCTGGTCGATGACCTGTTTGCTCATGGTGTTGGATTGATTGGTCAGAATGGAGAAGGCCAGCCATTGGCCGGATTGGCTCTGACAGTAACCGCTGAGAGCGCGAACGCCGGTGATATAGCCGGTTTTGGCGAAGATTCGGTCTTCCAGACCGTTACCATTCAGACCGGCTCGTTTG